>NZ_JADEXU010000118.1 GCF_015206895.1 Nostoc sp. LEGE 12450
GATAAGCCATTGCAATGATGTTGAATAACTGCGGTGATGGGGCAATCTTGAAGCGATCTCCAGAAGTTGCACAGATAGGGGCGGCGATATCTGCACTCCCGCCTACAATCAAGACTTCTCCCAACTCGGGTAGGTGTTGCGCCCACTTCGAGCGAATTTCTCTCCGGGCTGACTCTACCCACTGGTCACAGGCTTTTTCAAAGATGGAGGAGAAATCAAGTTTGTCTGTCCCGTAGAGGCAATCACCTCGTGCGATCGCGTCCATGATGCCCTGTAAACTGGGGCTGTAATCGAGAGAGTAGACTTCTTTCATCTCTACTGCTACTTGCTGGGCGAGTGCCTTGGTTCCGGGTAGAATCACCTCCGCATCATGGATCATGGTTCCGTTCGGCGTGTAAATTCTGGCTATAGCCGTGCCTCCCCCTAAATCCCAAATCGCGTTCTTCGCTTCGGGGAAGCTGAAAAATCCTTGATTTAAGGCGTAGTGAAATGCTGGCTCGGTTTCATCAACTGGGACAACTTCACCCACGGTATAGGTGATGTATTCGCTATTGCGTTTAAATTCTTTGGTCAGTGGGTGGTTAGCAATTCGCTTCACTGCGACTACATCATCATCATTGAGAGTATTCGGCAGTGCCACAATCATCTGTTGGATGTGTACTGATGTTTGTCCGGGATTTGGCTGGATTGCTGCTAGTGCCAGGATAGATGCTAATTGGCATTTGTCTGTTTGGAAAGTTGGCTCACCACCTAGTTCTTGAGCTAATCGCCCAATTACAAAGCGTTTACCATCAATTTCAATCAATACTGACTGGTCATCGGGCTTGAGCCGCTTCCACTGGTATTCACTGACTTCTTTCACGACACTAAGCAGACATTGCACAACGTTATTGGGGTCAATCCATTTCACAAAACGGTTGCCCCCATCAAAAACTACTCGCGGTCTTATCTGTCCGTGCTGTGGACTTACAAACCCGTTACTTAGCAGATAGGATGAGCCGTAAAGTGGCTGGGTATATGCGTAATTCATGGTTCAGATAAAGAGTTTAATTCTTTGCTTGATAAGCGTTTGCGGTCATTTTTAAGCGGCTATTTTGTCCTACAACCCATTTATCCTTGGTGTGGCATTTCACGCGCTTCAGCGTCCGTTTTGCGCTCATGTCTATAAAATTAACACATTAATGGCTATAGTGGCTATAAAGACACTATAGCCATTACTTATACAAAAGTGGCTTTACAGCAATAAAATGCTATATAGCCACTACTGCTTTCATTTGGTGGCTGTAGTGGCTATACTGTGCATAGGTTTCTATGAGTGACCAAGAAAAGAAAATGGTACAAGTCCGCATAATTGTGCCAGAAAATTACCGACGGCTGTTTAAAGCGTATTGCACAGAGATAGGTACAGATATGAGTAAAAGGATTACTGAGTATATAGAACAAGAATTAATTAAGGCAGGCAAACTAAAAGATGATTAGCATCACTGAAGTTTACCGTTTATATTTAACGGCAAGACGCACAAAACCTTATTGTTTTCCGCGCACAGGCTAAAAACTCATGTTTGTATAGATACACTGTGCAAAAAACACAAAAAAAAGGGTAGTCCCCACCTACTTTAGGGTACGCCACCTCCTACTAGAGCTATGCCATACCAAGACGATTGTCAGTCGTCGCCAAAGCGGTCAGTCCTACCGCAACATCATTATTTATTAATTTCTATAGCTCTAGCGTAACAGTGGCGTGCCTGAAAACGGAAGGGATTACTCAATCTTTATCGAAAGTAATCACTAAATTCAGGAGCCACAAATGAATACGGTAAAAATTGAGAATGCGCCCGGACTCTCACATCATGGCGCACTACTGAATAATTCAGATCCCCAAATTATAGCACAGTCAGCCACAGGGGAGCAAGATTTAGCAGCACGCAATACTAAAACTGCCAGCAGCACCCCAAAAAAGGGACAGCAGAACCGATTTGAGAGTTATGAAGATTGGAAAGCCTATATTCGTAAGTCCTTCATTGAAGGAAGTGGAATCGCTCCAGAAATTTTCGATGCGTGTGTAGAGTTTCACCAAGATATTGAATGTGGGTTGGGGGGCGATGTAGAAACACCCATACACGACGCATTGGGATGGGAATACAAGCGATTCAGACATCAAGCCAATGAGCCATTATACGCGGCATTTCTTTTGAATGAAGACAAGAGCGTATGGCAAGTAGTCGTTAGCATTTGGGACATTGAAAAGCAGCGCCCATACAAATACTTTGCTCCAAAAGGAGATGGCAATCGTGCATTCCTGCCCCCCGTCCCAACAGGAGTACGCCAACTCATCGCCCAGAAATCTGGCTTGGATGTGCCGATGTTCGGTAATTTCTGGACATGGGTGAAAGAGTCAGTGAATGAGGTGGGAGCTACGGAAGGAGGTAAAAAGACCCTTAGCGCCCTATCGATAGGACACATCATGATTGGGCTATATGGCTGTGAATGTGGCGCACCGGGAAGACCTCCCGCTCTGATACCGGACTTAGCGGGCTTTGTCGGCCCTGGTTCAACATTGGTCATAGCCTTTGATCAAGATGAAAAACCAACAGCCGTCAAAGCAGTCACCAGGGGGATAAGAAAGCTAAAACTTGTACTTCAAAACCTGGGTGCGTACCTTGCTATTGTTGAATGGAGTCCCAAAGATGGCAAAGGATTGGACGATTTGATCGTGAACAATGGAGTTGACGCTTTTGACGATGCCTACAATAAGGCAATCGCTTACATGGAGTCACAATTTGCTGTTTCAAAGGACTCCTCAACCGACAAAAGACCGACTGCGGACAAAATCAGCCGGGAGATAGCCGAAGAGTTCCGAGATCGCCTAGCTTACAACAATGAAGCTAGGCAGTGGATGCACTACGAGATCAAGTTACCTGGGGTATGGTCAGGGGAAACTGAAGAAGCTATAGAGATGATTGTTTATCAAATCATCACTGCCAGGGGCATCGAGGGCTATAGCACCCACAGCTACATTACTAATATTGTCAAATTCCTGCGATCGCAACTTTTTGTGCGGGAATGGAACGAGCGCTCACCCAAGGAACTGATGCCATTTTTCAATGGAGTCCTTGAGATTGCGACTGGGAAATTTTTACCTCATTCCCCAGGTTATCGGTTGACTTGGCAGCTGCCACGCTCACACGATCCTCAAGCCACAGATTGGTCACACATCGACGCATTCCTAACACACTTGGCAGAGGGGAACAGACAGCTCAAAGATTTGCTAATTTGCTACTGTAATGCGGTATTAAAGGGACGTTCTGATTTACAGAAATTTCTTCACCTGATTGGGCTGGGTGGGACAGGTAAAGGTACTTTCAGCCGACTGATTGTTAACTTAATTGGTAAAGAAAACGTCCACAGCACCACGCTAGACGATTGGTGCAGTAATCGCTTCGAGGGGGCAAATGCTCACAGGAAGCGGCTGGTACTCTTCGCTGATGAAGACAGACAAACCGGGAAGTTGGGTAGATTCCTCTCTCTGACTGGAGAAGATCCCATTCGGGCGGAGGAGAAGGGGAGAAAGGCTTTCCATTACCAATATGACGGCATGGTGCTGGTCTTATCAAATCTGGCAATTTTCATGGGTGATGCTGCTTCTCGGGTGAAGCGGCGAGTAATTTCATTCCCCTGCAACAATGCTGTAGACCCAATTAAACGCCGCAATCTTGATAAAGAATTTGAGCCAGAACTAGCAGCGTTTACCAATTACGTTCTGAGTCTATCAGACGACCATGTAACCGCCGTAATTAAGGGTCTGCAAGAAATCCCTGAATGCACATTGGAGTTCTGGGAGAACCGCACCCGTGTTGACTCGATCGCCGCGTGGTTGAATCAGTGCGTGATTGCTGACTCAATGGCAAAAACTGCGATTGGCTGCGATCGCTTTGAAGGTGAGGATGGCTCTCTCGTTACTACCCTGTTTGGTTCTTACAACCGTTATTGCCATAAGGCTGGCAGCAAACCGAAAAATCATAACAACTTTTCGCCCGACCTGCTGGAAATGTGCCGCAGCGTTTTGGGCTGGTCAGTGGAGAAAGAATCTACCAAAACGGGTAAATTTATCCGGGGACTGCGGCTGAGGGTGGCTGGGATAGATGATCTCATTCCCACTCATGATTACACCCTCGCTCAAAATTTGAATAAAGGTGACGGCACTGGTGACGGCACTGGTGACGGCTCAGAACCTATACTCAATAAGGGTTTCCCGGATGGTGACGGCACTTTGATAAGTCAGCTAGAAAAACAAGTGGAATTAGTTTTCGAGCCAGAGTCCCAAATCGACAATTCTTTGTTAGAAGAAAATTCTCTGACACCACAGCCCGTTAAAAATGATTTGGTAATAAATAAAAGTGGATTGGGGTTTGAGCCGTCACCCAGCGTAAAAGCCAGTCCAAATAATGGTTTTGAGCCGTCACCACAGCCGTCACCACAGCCGTCACCATCCGTCACCACTCGCCAACCCGTTAAAGGAGATCGTGTCCGGCTACTTTCAGGCGGCGAAGTTTATCTTATTTCTTGGGTTTCCTGTGGTAGTGATAAAGTGCTTTTGGTTTCTGCCCTCACCGGACAACCGCTCACTGCACCTTCACCGTTGCGTTCTGGTGCTGCGGCGGGTGGATTAAATCTCATTGATGTTAGTGAACTGGAGTTTTTGGATACTTAGGGCAACTAATAACAGGATCTCGCACGAGATATGTCGGTTGAGATCCATCGCTTGTGGGCAAAGAGTTATCCATTTATAAACGGGGTGAAATGAGCAGTCGATACTGTTGGCGAAAGTGTTACAAACGGGGGGTAAATGAGCAATCGTACAGAAAGTTACGCTAAGGCTGTAACCATTACTGGATAAGCATTCTGCAATTCGATATTTTTCGCAATTCTCGATGTACCAATTAACCTATAGATTATTTGGTGCAACAATTGAATACAGCACAGCAAGGGTTTGAAGCTCCTAAATTTCAGAGACTTCAATTGGTACAGTCTTATCCGTAGCGATCGCAGTATTGAAAACGGCTCATCAATTCCTTAGCGTAACTTTCGGAATCACTGCTCATTTTGCCCCAAACGCATAAACAAAAGTATTACAACTAAAAGCCGCAACGACAGATTGAAGGTTTGAGCTTACTACATATTTGTATTTACAAATATGTAGTACATTCGCCAACAGTATCCTTCCGTAACTTTACCCCCTGATGGTAGAGTCATGAGTTTTGACCAAAAATTTTTCGGGAAAAAAATGAAAGCTAACTGAGCAAAACTTTTATAACCAAATTACCAGACATGAAGCGGATTTGGCTTTATGCCAAATTTGATGAAAAAACTGATTTAACTTGCTGCAAAAATATCTCATAATCAATAGGCTTGAGGATAATTCCTACTACATTTTCATCTGTAGATAATCCTTCGGAGAAGCCGGTGAGAAACAAAACAGGAATATCTAAATGTAAATCTTGCCGAATGTAGCGAATCACATCATGTCCAGTCATATCTGGCAGAATTATATTTAAAATTAATAAATCATAAGAATTACTTCTAATTTGATTGATTGCCTCTGTCCCACGATGTGCAACGTTTATTCTATAACCTTCTTGCTCTAGTATCATTTTGATTAATTCAGTATTATCAGGAATATCATCACACACCAAAATATTTTTGATGGCTTGATTTTGGTCTGGGTTTTCAGACATAAATTGAAAAATAATTTCGAGTGTGAGTAATTATGGATAATATCAACAAAATCATCTTAGAACATCTGCGTTCTGGGGGAAAAACAGCTGGAGAATTAAAGGATGCGTCTGATTGTAGTTACAGCATCCTTGATAAAGCCTTACGAACGCTCATTGATGCAGAAGAGATTGAACCAGGATGGAGTAATGACGATTTACCTGTGAGAATTTACAAACTTAAGCGCCAAAAAGAATCTGCTCCCTTTTGGAGAAATTAGCAATTTATTAACAGTACTTGAAGGATTTTAATTGAAAATATTGTGGTATCCTTCAGCCTTCATGAGTTTCTCTTGATGCCGCCCGGAATTAGAATAACTTCAGGGGGATGCGGGTGGCTCGTTACCAAACGAAAATGCTTTTTTGCTGTGCTTTAACTGTTTCCAGAGTGACTTAATCTGCTTGTAAGCGTCTTCGGGAGAAAACAGCCAAATATTAGCGTTCGTAGAAGAAAGAAAATTCTCAATTTATTCTTTGTTACTCGACTAGAAGTAAGTGGCGATTTGACTTTATATATCCTCATCCTTTCGGCAGAGGATAGCTATTACAGCAATAGTCATGCTGTTTAATAGCAACTATTCTTTTCACCTTTTCCTTTGTGTTTAACAGAATCAAATTTTTGCTTCGAGGATTTATCCAAGGACTGAAGAGTGATTACTGGGCAGAAGTTACCACCCAATGCCCTGACTGCATCTACTATTTTGGGCCTTTTCAAAGTTTTGTTGAAGCGAAAGCTGCCTGCCCCGGATACGTTGATGACCTTAAAAGCGAGGGAGCCTTGGGGATAAAAGTCGTCGTTAAACGCTGCCGTCCTGATGTCTTGACGATTTTTGATGAACAAGTGACCTAAGTAACAATAGGCCCTTGAGGATTTCCGTCAGCCGAAAATGAACTGTAAACTGTATCAGAGTTGTCATGAGTGAATTAATTTTTGAGCCAGATAAGATTTATGAGTTTGCACAGCTCGACAATTTTCGAGTGTCCTGGCGATTGAAATACGTAGAAACAGTTTTCAACCCAGTCAATAAAGAAATACGTTTACATTTTTATAAGCTAGAATCTTCTGTTGAAAAACAAAAAGATATCTACTTGAGTCAAAGCGATATCTACCAACAAGTAGGGAGCATCAATGAAGCTAGCGAATATGAAGTGAGGTATGAATACTAAGAGCGGATTACACCTGATGGTGGGAATAGCGTTGCAACTATAAGCAGATTTTATCAGCCAACGCCAGAATCGCGGTTGTAGCGGTTGGGATTGATAAGCAGAGATTAACTGAGTTGAGTGGGTTCAACCCGGTCACGAAATATATAGGCTTCCAGACGTTTACATTGTTTTATTGACATTTTGCAACGCAGTCACAGCGCGATCGCAATTAATCAACCGCTAACTTTCAACTCTTGGCTTCCAACTTCCACCAACTACCTGCTGAAGTTGTAAGTTGAAGTCGGAAGTTACTGTAACGTGCAGGGCTGCAACCAGCCGTCAACGATTGCGTACAAATTTTCATTAACTTGAAGTTAATGAAAATTTCTTTAGAGATTTGTATACATAAACTAAATCCACGATCACGTCCTTGCCAAGCTCTTAATAGATGTTACTACTAAAATATTTGAGTAACACTAATAGATGACACTCATGGATGTTACTACTAAAATATTTGAGTAACACTAATAGATGACACTCATGGATGTTACTACTAAAATATTTGAGTAACACTAATAGATGACACTCATGGATGGCACTACTAAAAGGTTGCAACTACCAAATCTTATATGGAATTTCTGTCTGATTCCTGAACATTTTTTTACATGAAATCCTTATAATACAAGCATTATAGCCTCAAAAATTTTTCCAAAAGCAAATCTAAGTCCTATATATTAGAAATAATTAAAAAGACAATTACACCACCATTCAGCCTCAAAAATTTTTCCAAAAGCAAATCTAAGTCCTATATATTAGAAATAATTAAAAAGACAATTACACCACCATTGAATTTTATTAAAGCCTCAATCAAAAAAAATGAAAATTTCACGATTTTACAAATTCTCGTGTTACAGTTGTTACTAATAAAAGAAAATGCTGACAGCAAAATAGACGCAAAGTTTGAAATTAACTTTGCGCCCTTCAGACTGAAGCAATAAACCAGGGCCAACTGGTGTACGCAACAGTGCTGTACGTGTATTCTTTTTAACTCAACAAAGCCTCTGGTTGCTCCCAACTAGAGGTTTTATCACTAACAAGTGGATAACATGAAAAATCACTTTTATTGTAGCCTATCCAGGTTGCAAAACAGTTCATATTGTCAATCTCCTAAACCAAAATCACCAAAACTAGTTGCCTTGGTCTTGGTACTGAACTTCTTGGGAAGCCTCAACCTTGAACTGACAACTCCAGTTTTTCAGTTCAAATCGCGGCCAGCACAGAATTCTGTGGTCGCAATGGTGAAGAAGCTAGTCGATCATAAATAATCGATTTCTCCTAAATCACCCTTAAAAAGTGGCTCTTTACTCAAAGAGCCACTTTTTTTTAATGTAAACTGCTTACAAAATAAAAAATCATTGCAGGGTGTCCCTCTTCGGTGAGAGACTTTCGGTAAAAAGAATAATCTTCAGTAACTGACTCGACAACGACGGCGATGGCTACGCCCGCCGCAGGCATCGTAAAAAGGCGCTGTGCGATCATGCAATCGCACCCTATTTAGTATTGAGCCAAGATGGACGTATTTATCAAATGATAACAGTTCGCAATAACTATGCAGTGGCGCGACTCTCAACGGAGTAATGGGGCTTCAAGCGTAGTAGACTGTCCATAATATATCGCGTAAACCGGACACTACCATCAAGAATAAATGAGGTTGCCACCCCCAACTCGTCTACCTAACAAGCATTATAGGTCTAGAGAATACCTTACACCAAGTGAAGTGCGATCTCTACTCGATGCCGCACTTGAGCGCAAAGCTCGTTATTCTCACCGTGATTATACACTGATGCTAATGATGTTTCGCCACGGCTTGCGGGTGGGGGAAGCTGTAGGGGCTAAGTGCGGTTTAAGGTGGGATGCCCTGATGTGGGCCGAACGTCAGATTTTCATCACCAGGGAAAAAGGTAGTGACTCAGGGGTTCATCCCTTGAGAGATGATGAGTTAACTTTGCTTAAAGAACTCAGAGAGATGCTGCCTGATAGCAAATATATTTTCGTTTCCGAACGCGGTGAGGTGATGTCTACTGATGCGGTGCGAAAGCTGCTTGGGCGACTGGCGGCACAGGCTGGGCTTGATATCAAAGTTCACTGTCACATGATGCGCCATGCTTGCGGTTATTATCTGGTGAATCAGGGTTACAACACTAGAGAAATCCAAGACTTCCTGGGACACCGTGATATCAAACACACTGAAAAATATACCAAGCTGAATGCTCGACGTTTCCTGAATTTTGACTGGGGTGATTTGTGAATTTTTTTTAACTCTTAGAGCGATTCAAAAGATTATTATTCGTCCCAGAGTGACCGCCAAACATGATGCACCACAGTTGCAGTTATACTTAGCACAGTTAGAACGGCCAATCAGAGATATTCAAGTGTATCGAGAGCATACAAATATTTAACATACAGTCCAAATCAAAAGACTCAAAACTTTTGGAGTTTTGAGTCTTTTGATTTGGACTGGTGGCCATTAAGTAATCCTAAAAAAACTACTTATGGTGATTTCTTTTACAAATTTACTTGAAAAACTTAATTTTTGTAACGTATCTGCTTATATTATTTATGGTTAAGTAAACTAATAACATAAAAAATAAATTATGAAATTGCGTCGTCCCTCAGATATTAAACAGGCAGCAAGCAATTTCTGCAATGTATGCGGTGTTATAGCTGGGTTCGGTATTACATTAATTGTTGTACTACTAACTAATGAACTTTCACCTAAATTATCTCAGGTTCAAGACAGCGTTGTTGCCCTTTTGTTCATTAGTAGTGGACTCTACATAAATGGTGCTGGAATTTTAGGAAATGCATCAAGGCTCCCAATGAGAAAGAGTTTGAAAGCTTATAATATTGGAATAGTATTGTTCCACTTAGGAAACCTACTATTAATATCATCTTTTCTCATAATTTTTGTTGTCATGAAACTTCCTATAACATCATTTATAGCAGTTTTATTGATAATAATAGCTTTTTTTACTTTAATACTTAATCTGAAAGAGATTATAAATCCAGGCATAAAAAAATGATGAAAATTCAAGAGTTAGTTGACAAAATAATTGATGCACTAATTGAAGCAGAAAGTGAATCAAAAAAAGCAAAGCCTAAACCAAGAGAGAACATTCAAACTATTGCTTCTGTCATGTCATGTGCTGATGGAATGACTTCTGCAGACTTGAATGCTCTAGAGTTAGTAATGGAACTTGAAGAAGCAGCTAACGTTGAGATAAGTGATTTAATTTGTGAAGAAATTATACAAGTTTATAAAGTTGAAGGAAAAGAAAAAGCGCAACAGATGCTCATGAAAATTGTAAATAAAGTCTAAAAATTTTGGTTCTTCATTACTTGTTATGCTAAAAACGCTTATAAAATAGCTCAGATTCTTTACTGGGCATGAAAGATAGCTTTTAACCTGTGATTTTGAGCCTTTGGAATAAAATCAAGGCTAAAACTGCCCAAAAGCCTTGCTATTAAAGGTAAATTCCGAATTTTCCTTTAAAGTTCAGCATAACATCTACGGAAGAGCCAAAATTTTATCGAGTGCTTATAGTCATCCAACATAATATTTAAACCTCACCACTAGCTGACCTCCACTCGGAACTCAAACTAAGTATTGAGTAAGTTGTCGAGAAAAGGTAGTAATACGACATCACACGAAAAGCCTGAACACATAAGGACTTGAGGGATTTAGCAGTAGCTTATGGGGTGCGATTAGGTAGACTGCGACCGCTTTTGCTTATAGTTGCGAACGCTTGCAATTTACTACTGTTGACAGTTAATGGTGGGGAAAATCGGAAAATCTTGCTAGTCTTTTCCAAAAATCCGTAAGTTGTACAACATTGTAGCGGAAGCCTCCCATCTTCGACCTCGCGGGCCTCCACTGGTTTTAGTCCAATCGTTTACAAGTTAAATTAGAGGAATAACCCGTAAGTTTTCCGAGCCAAAAATTTTAATACAGCACACTGCTTAACCCACGATTCTTTATCAAGTGCAGTAGCTTAAGAGATGCTCCACTAGGCCGCTTTTGTCCTATTTCCCATTTTTGAACTGTTGAAGTACTTATATTCAAAATACGTGCAAAAACAGCTTGACTAACTTGAGATGATTCCCGTATTTCTTTAATTTGTAATGGTTCTAGAGGCTCAATAGGAGGTAGGCATAGGTGTTCAAATTCGCGCAATGTAGTTTGGTTCATTAGCCCAGCTTTGTGTAGGTCTTCTGCTGTCTCATGAACTGCTTCAAGAATCGCTGATTTTTTCTGACGCATCACAAATCACCTCTATTAACGCATTGCTATTTTTTGCTTGCTCAAGTTCATCATGTGTATAAGCAAGTAATTGCTTGGATAACATTTTCAGAGCTTCTTCTTCATCTTTGTCAATGTTGCTGCGTTCGTTTTTTGAAAAGCCAAAAATAAAAAACCAACGATCTTCATTATTAGTAGCTATTAGTGTCCGAAATCCACCACTCTTACCTTTCCCTGGTTTTGCTATGCGTTTTTTAAACAGTCCACCTCCCAGGTCAGCATCATAAAGCCCTGCTGCCATTTCGTTTACAGCGTTACAGAGACTAAGATTGTTTAACCCTTCCTTTCGCGCCCAACGGTCAAAAGTACGGTTTTTGTAAATTTTCATTTTATAGTCTCTTAAGTTAAAGTATAGCACCTAGTCCTATATTTTAGGGGAGATATAGCGTAGGCACAGCTGAGGAATAATGGTTTTCTCAATCTCGCCAAAACTCGCCAATCACTGATAGGATTTTGGCGAGTTACGATATTTGGCGAGATTTATGAATAAGCAGTCAGCAGCAGATTTTCTAGGTGTCAGTGTTAGGGCTTTAGAGCGCTACGTACAACAGGGGCGAATCAGCGTCAAGTACGAGAAAGGTAAAACTCGCCCGACTGCCAACTTTGACCAAACCGAACTGGAAGCATTCAAGGAAGAACTGAACCAACCGACCGTAAAACCAGCCTTTGAATCTCGTCAAATAGCGACAGAGCAACAGCCACAGACAGATAAATTAGTGCGTTCTTCTGGCGAGATTGCGGAGTTTGGCGAGATTGGGGTAATTGATAAATTGTCCTCAATCATTGAAGGGCTGCTGGGCAGAGGCGACAATCAGCCACTGGTGCCGATTGCCCATAAGCTGCTACTGACTATTGCAGAGGCACAAGCGCTAACTGGGTTGTCTAGAGAATTCCTGCGAGATGCAATTACGGCAGGTGAGTTAAAAGCCAAAGTAATTGGCAAGGGGTGGCGAGTTAAACGCAGTGACCTACAAGAGTACGTTGACAAGCTGTTTTGATTCTCGCCAAACTGCGACAGGGTAAACCTCGCCAGTAGCGTAGAGTATATTCCGGTATTTGAAATAGTGGCGAGATTTGACGCGATTGCATGGGAGTGCAGTCTTGAAAGCGATCGCAACCAATGACCAGATGGAGAAATAAATGGAAATTACCCGATTGTCGGCTCAATGCCAAAAAAGCGATCGCGTTAGATCAATATATATAGGGAGTAATTACACGTTTTGGCTCTTACGTGGAATAGGCAATTTATTGGATGCGGGGGCAGATATTGTCACGATAGCGAAACTTGCAGGTCATGCGTCGCCAAGTACTACAAGTAAATATGATCGGCGTGGGGAAGCGGCCAAGAAACGGGCGATTGATTTGCTGAATGTGCCTTATGGTAGGCGGAATAAGCGTTAATTTTCTCAGATACAAGAACGCTTGTTTCGCAGTTGTCTTGCGCGGTCGTAGTTACTTCAAACGCTCTTGCATAATTCCCCAATCAACCTCTGATAGCTGTAAGTAGGCATCACCATGCCAAAACGGGAAAATTGTACGCTAAGGGTAAAAGCCCTGCCCAGCAAGCATCTTAGCCCCTCTCTTTTCTACAGCACCCGTGAGCGCCTGTTTACCCTCAATTGATTGGTGCAGAGTAGTAACAATACTCTGCACCATCTTCCAAGACTAATTCGAGTCAATGTCTTACACAATTTTCCCTGATATCTAACCACTACTTAGCAGTTTAAGACTCAAGCCGAATCCGAAGATATCCTTTATAGCAAATTGCCAAACATAAATAAAAATGTGGAGATTTAGTGATGAATGATTTTAGAGTTATTTCAATAGGATGAAATTTACGTTCATCTAGTGTAGTTGCTCCTGATAATATTATGACTTACTTGGGAAGTATACAGAGCGAATACAGAAACAGCCAAATAAGCCCTCATAACTATTGTTACATTTTAGTTTTGATACATAAACTGGAGGATTTTTGAAATGAATATTTCGCAGAATTGTCTCGATCTAATTAAAAAATGGGAAGGATTCAGTGCCAAAGCTTATTTAGATCCTGTAAATATTCCTACCATTGGTTATGGAACAATTCGTTATCCAAATGGGCAAAAAGTCCAAATGGGAGATGTCGTTTCAGAACCAGAAGCTGAAGATTTGATGAAGTTAGAGTGTGATGAATTTGCCGAAATAGTTAATCGAAATGTTAAAGTGACGCTCAATCAAAATCAATTTGATAGTTTGGTTTCTTTTTGTTACAACGTAGGAGGAGCAGGATTTCAAGGAAGTACCTTACTCAAACAACTTAACGTAGGAAATTATTCTGAAGCAGGAGAGCAATTTTTAGTCTGGAATAAAGGGACTATAGATGGTGTTAAGCAAGTCATCAACGGATTGACTAATCGGCGCAAAGATGAAAAGGCTTTATTTGAAAAAACTGTTGGTAGCGGAACTCCACTGGAGAAAGCAGAACCGTCACCGCAAAATGAAGTTACTTGGTTGCAAGGGTATCGAGAGAGTTCTAACGACGCAACTATTATCGTCGCTCGTAATAAAGACAACAAAATCGTAGAAATTTTAACTTTAGAAAGCCCTAAAAAAGAGGATTTGATTACTGTCTTGTGTCAATATCCCAACGCCCAAAATTTCCTCCTTGCCCCTGATAGCGCGGTTCCTGCTGGTGAGCGAATTCTTATCCAAAAGAGGCAACCAGACTCGATAACGAAGGTTGAAATTCCTCCTAGTTTGCAAAATCATCTGTTAATTATCGGGATGGGAGCCGAAGACCCAACTCCAGACTCCCTCAAAAAGGATATCGAGAATCTACAAACGCGCCTAAGGGATTTGGGATATTACCAAGGAGAAATTGACGGAAACTTTGGTTCCAATACTGATAAAGCCGTAAAAGCTTTCCAGGCAAAAGTTTTTGGAGAAGATGAAGCTGACGGCAAAGTTGGGCCAATAACTTGGGCAAAACTTTGGGGACAAGATTCCCCAATTATCATCAGACCTGTTCCTAGCAGCCCTCCCACAACTTCTGACAAAAACTACCTTAAATTGACTAAGACAAATCGAAAAGATCAGTACGGGTGTTTCATTCTTAAAATGGAATATTACAAAGACAGCGGACTGATAGATTCTCTAAATGTGTGTTCTGGCGCGCCTGGTCGGCAGGTCTTTAAAACTGCCCTTAAAAGCGTTCCAAAATCTTCTGAACCTTTACCCGAAGGAAAATGGTACATCGAGAACATTAAATGGGCAGGAGGAAAGGATCATAAGGATGATTACTCTGGAAAATACTTATTTCCCGATAGAGGAGTAGGCCCTGTTTCAACTCCCTTAACTTATAAAGAGCCAAATTCAACACGGAGAAGTGCTATCGAAATTCACATCGACTCGAATCGGCGAGCAGGCTCTCCTGGGACAGCAGGTTGCGTCGGATTATATACTATTGCCGATTATCAACGATTTGTCAGTTGGTTGCGCGAGACCGATCCGAGAGACTTCTATGTTGATTGGGGTTTAGGAACAAGCCCGAAACCATAAACGTTCCTGTCCGTTACCCCCCTCAGTTTCAGGGGGGGGTAATTAATTATTTAGATATATTTTTTATTTTTAAAAATAGAAGTTATGTAGAAAGCCACTTTTGAGAGAGGATCTAATTCAAAGTACTCTTTCGACTGCCCGTGAACACCCGCGCGGTTGCATCCAATTTTAGTCCAGAGTCGTTGGCGTTAACTGAACCAGTACCGCTAACTATGCACCCAGATGAAGTTTATATCAACAGTCTGGGTGAAGGTTCGCGGCGGACGCAGAAGTGCGGAAATTGTTTTGATTTTCTTGTAGCTATATTTTCCTTATGAAAAAACAAACTATATAGCATCTATCAAAAGATATACTTTTGCAAATTTTGTAAAACTTTAGTCATCTTTCATGCAAAGATGTTTTCTGTGAGTATATGAACACCACGTGAGTTTTCTCATAGTTATATTTAGCAGCTTGATCAAACTAAAGCATATTTCAGTAATTTAAGAGGTAGCTTAACTAATGGACAATAATAAGTCAGAAAGGAAGACTGAAGACAATAAGTCAGAAAGGAAGACTGAAGACAATAAGTCAGAAAGGAAGACTGAAGACGACCTTTTGGCAAGAATTATCGAAAACCATATAGCAGTAAATACACCTCCTGAATGGCGTGAAAGTGTAAAATTACTCAGTGCCGGTCTTTTAGGTATAAGCTTATGGTTTTTTTTAGGATGGATTGTAGGTGTAAGTTATTTGAAAACCCAAGACTATTCCGACCAAATTTCAAAGCTTAAAGACTCAAAAGATCCTCAAATTGAGAATATTGATAAAGCAGTTAACATTATTAATAACGCATCCAAAACGCTATATTCACAATTAATCCCGATAGCAACAGTAGTCAGTGGATTTTTCTTTGTTGTCGCAAGTTCACAGTCTAGTGGGTTAGTAGCACCAAAAAACAAGCCAGAACCGAACGAGAAAGCTTTGGAAAAACCAGTATTATCTGATCAGCCAATAGCTAGCGATTCAGCCGGGATAGGCATAGAAAACTAAGATAAAATGTCGCATTAGGTATTGAGCCGAGATACAAGTAAAAAGCAGCAAGATGGTCTAAAAAGCCATGCTGTATAAAAGTTTAAGCGTTTTTGAAGCGAAAGTAGGATCTAGCCTGAAGATACTTGCAGTCTGAGGGTCAATAATTGCTTTTCGCCTACCCAAGAGTTTTATAAATACTGTGTGGTAGGAGGCTAATGCTTTGAACTATAATCCCTTACTGAAAGTAAATATTAAACATAAGTTAATCCAGACAGAGAATCAATGCAAATCTATCTTATAGGTATAGCGACCTGTAATACTAATTGCCCAAACCAGTAATTCAGGTATTTATGAAACCATCATTCAGTTGAATTTAGCCGTTAAGTTTGCTTAGTGAAACAATGCTCAATAAAAGCTTTTTAAAATTCCAGATTGCTCTTGCTCTAGTTCCCGTATCTATGATGCTGGGGAGTTGTGGAAATAATGATCTTAAGATGGTTGAAAAATTTGGACTTGAGGCAGCTAAATTGGAGGCTGCCAACGATCAAGTATCCACCGATATTTATAATTCCTGCGTCCGCACAGCCTCTTGGTTTAGTCAGGGTGACTTTAAAAGTAGAGTAAAAATGCAGGAGCAATTAAAGGTTTGTGATGAGATGTATCGACCAAACTCTGAGCGAGCTAATACAGCTGGCAGTGTTCTGGTGGGTTACGTCAGGTCTGTGGGTGAACTTGCAGCGCAAGATCCATCTGGGTTTAATGAAAAATATACAACGATTGCTGCCGCGCTGAAGAGTTTAGAGGTTAAAACTAGTACTGGCACAGCTAAGATTGATGATAACGCGATTAATTCTGGATTAAAGATCGCTAATTTTCTTACTAACTTGATCCTGCGTGACTTCCAACGAAGCAACCTTAAAGCTGCGATAGTTTGTACTGACGAGTATATCCAACCCTATGCTAATGGTTTGGCGAGCTTCTTTGATCAAAGCTATGTTAATTATCTTCTTGACAGTGAAATCGATAAGATATCCGAACATTACGGCTTTTACGGTGGGCGATTAAATACTGTAGTAAATGGCTTTTATGACAATTCTGGAGATCCTCAAGTTTTTGCATCTTTGCAAGAACAACAGATGGAGCTTGAGCAGAAAGAACGTGCAGAGATCGACAAGGTTATCGATAAGAAGAAAGATGGAGCGGCTTATGTAACAATTATCCGAAAAACGGCTGAGTTTCACACTAAGCTTAAGCGTATTTTTAATGATAATAAAGAGCAACTATCGCCACAGCAAAAATCCGAATGCGAAAAATACTTTGCTAGAGAAACAGGAAGTATCAACGCTCAACCTTCAGCTTTTCTGAATCAGGAAATCAACCCATCTGAATTAGCGCAAGTTAGGGAAGTTACAAAGGAGTATATCAGTCAAGTCAGTCCCTTGCTTGCTGTGTTTGATGAAAAATCCGAAAAAAGTACAAACAAATAGAGGAATAAAACTATGAGTAATACAGCCGTTTCCAACAAGAAGCTTGACCTTGATGATCTCAAAAATTGTCGAAAAAAGCTATCAGATTTAATCAATGAAATTCGTAGCAAAGCATTCGATGCCTTAGATGATAGGAAAATATCTAGTTCTGAATTTCAAGATGCTAGAGATAATTGGCAAATGCTACAAATTCAAGAAAGCCGATTAATGGGACAAATTATGTCCTTAGAATTGAACTTCTTGCTAGATACAAATGTAGATAGTCCTCTGTCAAAAATTGTTCAAGCCACCGATAAGCTCAAAGCAGCAGCCATAAATACCAAAGATTTTCAGAAATTTTTAGGCGCTGTTGCTGATGTAATTGAAATTTTTGCTAGTGTTATCAAAGCTATTCAGAATGGACTGATTGCAAATATTGCTAGCGCTTTTACCTGACGGTGGCAGACACCGAGTATTTGAGAAGGGGTAAACAGTTGCGCTATCACCTAGAGAGACATCCCTTTACTTTGTCTGAGTTCTTGTTGCTGTTCTTCTATTATTTGTTGCAATACGCGGCCTGCTTTTTGCCAAAGCATCAGGTCTTCTCTTTCTACTGACCCGACATTAATCGGTGAATACTCAAGCTCACCTGACTGGTTTCGGTTGACTGACACTCGAAAAATCTCACCTCGTTCATCATGGGTAAATACCAGTTCTCTACCCTGCTTCTCCAGAGTTGCACGTTTGAATCTAAGGCTATTTGAGCCATTTTCTCTTAATTGCCAATTGATTAATCCAACAGCAATAGGCACAGCCATCGCTAAGAATTCCGATTCTTTACGCTGCTTTTGGTCGAGTGACTGTTCTGATTCTGACTTTTGAGTTGCCAGTTGATTGCTAGCGATTAGTACCAATTCTCTGGCTTCATCTTGTGTCCATCCGGCTGGACTGGCTTGGAGAATTTCTTCAACCTCCAGGGTTGATTTCTCATCTATAAGCGCCCGCATAGCAATTTCTTTATCTCGGTCAGTCACTAATAAGTTTTGCAAGTCGGCGCTGTAATACTCATATAACTCGGCTCTTAGATTATCTTTTAGCTTTGGTTCATCTGTGGTTATAGTTGAAGTTTTATTAAGAGCAATTGCATCCACTGGTTTTTGCGATCTATGGAGTTGCTCCAAATAAACAATCGCTGCTTCCAGGTCGTCGAATATGCTTCTTCCGGCTGATAGCTGCTCTTTGTATTGAGAAAGTTGTTGTGTTAATTCTAATACTGTTTCAGTTAAGGCTGACTCGACAGTTGATTGCTCAACATAATCAGAAATTGATGAAATGGCTCTCTTCTCTAGATATGATTGTAACTCATTCGCAAGCACTGCATCCAGGTCATTAAATGTAGTTTTAGCTGTAACGAGTTGCTCTTTGTATTGAGAAAGTTGTTGCGTTAATTCTAATACTGCTTCAGTTAATGCTGACTCGACAGTTGATTGCTCAATATAATCAGAGATTGATAAGATAGCTCTTTTCTCTGTATGGGATTGTAACTCTTGAGTAAGCGCTGTATCCAGGTCATCGAATGCAGTTCTGACTGCTTCGCTCTGCTGCCTGACTTGAGAGAGTTGTTCTGCTAATTGTGGTAACGTTTCAACTAAGGCATCATCAACTGCTGACTGCTCAATAAAGTTAGAGATTGTATTTATGAGTTCTGAACTTGCTCGTTGTTCTGCATCTGATTTAGCTGGGTTTATCTGGTGTTTAGTTTCGGCTATAACTTGAGCTTCTTTCGGGAATACAGTTGATATTATTTGTTGATTAACTTGGTTATTATCTACAGATTCTAAGAAATTATTTAAACGTTTAATTTCGCTATCATCACGTTTAGGGTCGTAGTTTATCCCCAATTCAGACTGGAGCTTTGTAAATGAACACTTATATTTATTGAGATTACCTCCCTGTTTCCAGAGCAAACGGGGACTACCATCTTCATTAACTGAGCCGACATCCATGCCAAACTTGATGCCCCTTACCCCACCGTGACCGTAATAACTTACGACAGCTTTGACTTGATGCTCTCTCCATAACTGCTCAATTAGCTGGGGCATTGTGGGTTTATTTACTGCCACTTGCTCAATCACTCGGCGCATTATTTCTTCGCCTGGAAGTCCCAAACTCTCGACTCGTTCCAGTTGATTCCGAGTCATAGCCTTTTGCTTACTTTCCCAACTACTTTGGACTGGGGTTAGCTGAAATTCTCGCTCTAGTAGTCGGGCAGAGTGTTCAGAGTGGGCGTAATTATTCCAGGTACGAATAGATTTACCATCTAGGTTATTAACTCTAGATGCAACAATGTGGGTGTGGTCGTGTTCTTTATCAGAGTGCCGCGCTATAAAGAAGTCATAAGCTGGTAGTTCTGATTCTATAAATTCATCAACTAGCTGGTTCAGTTTGGTGTCAGCTATCCTTTTATCAGGCTGTTTAACTTGAGCTTCATCACCTTGAAGCCGCGATAGTACAATGAGCGATGCCAAGTGACGTTGAGACAGATTAGCTAATTCGTCATCATTTAGCGTTCTATCACTTTTCGGTACACTAAGCATTAAGTGATAGCATGGGTCTTTTAGCTGCGGGTTTAGATGGGCTGATAAGGTAAACTGCTCTACCAGTTCATTGGTGCTTCTCCCGTACATATTGCCGCCAATGATTTTGGCTTTCTCTTTATCAAGCACGTATTTAGTAGTGCCACGAAATGATTTGTTAGCCTTGACTTTGGTAATCATTGCCCTGCCCTTCTACCGATACTTGAGTGAGTGATTGGCGAGTCTGCTCTAAAAGTGCTGTCAGTTCTTCAAGAGTTTTCAGATATGATTTCACTTCCGCCGTGAACGGTTGGCTACCAATTTTCACAGCTTCATTAATAGCTCTGGTCTGTTGGTTTAGATTGTTACCAATCTTCTTTAGCTCGTAGATAGCCTGTCGGTTCACTTCGGGAATGACTAACTTAGGATGTGGCAAAGGGTAATCAAATAATCTCGCTCTTATATAGTCGCTTTGCACAAGTCCACTGCACCGTTGCTCTAACCTAGCTTTCTCGGCATAGCTAGCCCTAAACGTGATGGTTACTTCTCGCTTTTCATCTGGTGCTACTGACCGATTGGTTAATGTGTCAGCTAGTTGGTTACTAAGATTGGTGCGGGGGTCTGGCTGCATAACTAGTTAAGCGTTTATTTATCTGCTTCTTCATTTTTAACCGGGTTATTCGCTGTAGCTGCTATGGCGCGGAGCGCCGAGCAGGTAGGCGAATAACCCGGAACTCTCTTGACTTATTCACCCCTTAAAAAGAACGGGTTTTCGGGGGTTTGGGGGACACCCCCAACAAGCAAGCACGCCGCTTTTACCGAAGGTAAAAGTAGCACGTAGTGCGTTACGGTGTATTGCTTGCCTCCGTCGCGTCGCGACGGGTTAGGGCAAACGGGAGTCAGGGGACACAACCGGAGACTGGGGGAGTACGAGACTTTGGCGAACCACGATTGACTCTGTGCAATTTCCTCGGTGTAACCGAGGGCAGGGGCTGTTTAACAATGCTGCCAACAGCTTTTGATATCAGAGTGTTGATTCATGGATAACTGCTTTTTTAGACTAGTCTACCTCACGAAGATACAAACCTTTTTCTGTTGATATTCGTCACATCACGACAAGAAACTTAAACTTTTTTTGACCACGACTTTTTTACAATGGAATAATTTATTACTAGTGCTGAATATGTCGCGCAAACCGAAATCTGTCCCTTTATCAAAAATCGAAGATATTCAAACCAGTCTCAAACAGAAAGCCGCGACACCTAAAACTATCAGCCTGTCAGATTTAGTTCTCAGTTTGGCTAAACCTATTCAAGAGATGTTAGACGCTGGCTACTCTTATGACGATGTTTCTGATGTGTTTAAAGGTCATGGGGTAGAACTAGCGGCCAGTGGTCTGAAGAGTTTTCATAAAAAGGCAATAACCTCAACGGAGAATAATTCAAGTAATGAATCATCATCTAAAGCGGTTGAAGAATCAGTTAATTCTGACTCCGAGCCAGAATCAACTGATTCTTCAACCACAACTAATAATGATGTTCCAGCAGTAGAACCGGATAGTTCACCACAAGATAGTAGTGAACCATCCGGCTCATCATCAACTAAAACTAGTAAACGAAAGAAAACAACTTCTAATACTTCTTCCCAATTTAATATCACTGATAGGAGTGAATTATGAAACGTATCGTGATGATACTGGGGGGCAAGGGTGGTACAGGTAAGACTGCCTTTACTCGCTTGCTACTAGATGTAATGCACAATAAAAGCATTAATTATCTAGCTTATGACGCAGATACAGAGAATCCAGAACTATACGATTACTATCAAAACTTTGGCTCAGGGGTAAGGCTGTTGAATTTCCTGGAGGTGGCAGAGGCGAAACGCTTCTTTACGGAAATCAAAGCGGAATCACCCGACTCAATAATAGTAGATATGCCGGGGGCATCAAGCAATAAAACCAGGGAGATTATTAGTAAGTTTGGGCTATTCAAGATTGCAGGTGATTTGGGTTATCGGGTAACTCTGGTGACTGTGCTTAACCTTGGGTACTCGGTAATAACCAGCTTAAAAACTATGGCTGAGTTCTGCGGCGCTCAAGCAGATTATGTGGTGGTAAAGAATCTCTGCTGGGATAAAGGTTCAGGTTTTCAGCGCTGGGAGAATAGCAAAACATCGGCAGCGATATCTGAATTGAAAGGCATAGAAATAGAAATGCCAGAGCTAGACTACTCGACCTTTGACACGTTGACAGAGAAAGGTCTACCTTACTCGGCTGCTACTGAAGAGAATGGTTTTCCTTTTGGGGATTACCTACTGGTCAGTGGGTTTTTAGATCAGGCTAAACCAGAGCTTGAAAAAGCTGGGGCTTATTTGGGGTTGCAGCAACCAGAAGTTCTGGTTGCTGCTGAGTCGAACACCTCAACTTCAAAACAGCCAAAAGTTACTGCGTCTACTTCTCGTCGGGGTCAAAAGAAAACTAATGAGCAACAACAATAATGGCAACGGCAATCACAGCAATCCTCACTCTGAAACTGCCAATTCCGTAGAGAGCAGTGAACAGGGTGAGGTGAAGATAGCACTGGGCAGATTATATAGAGAGTTTGAAAATTTTAAGCAGTCACAAAAAACTGAACGTGAAAGAGATAGGGCGGAGTTACAAGCATGGTCACAGACGAATTTAATTCAGAGTCAACTGCTCAACCAAGCGATAGCGACAATCGAGATCCTGACGAAGGAATTGAAGAATCAGAATCTCTCATCGAACGAGTACGAGAAGAACAACGAAGATTTGAGACAAGAATTAACTCCCTTACTGACGCAGTTAAAGAATACGCCCAAGTCATCAGCGACATTAGAGAGCTTAGAGTTCAAAGGGCTAAAGAGCGAGATAACAGAATTAAAGCAGAACTGGAATCAACTGTTGAATCACACGCAGAAGTTGACTATGGTTATTCAGGAGTTGAAGAACAGCCCTCCCCCCAAACCCATCACCATAGAGAAAGAGGTTTATCGCGCTGAACCCATAAGTAAATATGGGACGATGGGGTTGTTTAGTGCATTATTTACTTTGTTGATTTTCTTTGGATTCAATCAATTTATTCCGGTAAACATCTCGAACGATATCGACATCTATTTGAGAGCAATTTTGCGGCGTACAGATTATAGTAATGCCAAGCTACAACGGGTAGAAAAGCGTTTGGGGACTGATCCAAATCGAAGATGAAGGGCAAGATATAGCGATTGGGGCAAACAGAATTAACGTAATATTTGCCCCAACAATACAAATAATCAGAGATAAGAATGCACAAGTTTACCTTGAGTTGACCACTTCTCATCTAGAAGGCGACAAGCGACGTAAACAACATTTTGAGGATTGCGCTTGTGTCTTCCATTCGTACCCCAAGAACGAACAGTATAATCACCTTGATAACCTAAAACAAGTGAAAGTTCGTCATAAGTTAATTGCCACTTTTTCTTAAATTCTATTGGGTGCATAGATGTAAATTCATTACTAGGATTTCAGGCTGTTTATGTCTTGATATCTTTGAACTAAGTGAAAATTAAAGGCTTTTTGAGATTGCAGTAAGATTAAAAAACGGTAAAGCCTAACTTCTCACTACCGTTCAATTGCTTGGATTCTATAAGTTGTGCAATCGCACCCCTTAAATAGCGAACACTAGGTTTCTCTTCGCCCCACTTTCGGCTATTTCTAATCGCAGCAAAGCTGACTGGTGTTGTAACGGCTGAAGTAACAATGTTTAAAATTTGCGACAAATCCGCCTCAGAAATACTCACGAATTCTATCTCTGCAATTTCAACTTCTTGGGTAGGCTTTGAGAAAATAGACTCCAGTTTATTAACTGCGTCATCTGGTGCAATTTTCTCCCCTCTGGGCATAACTGCTGGCTGATGATGCTGCACCAGTTCCGGGAAGAATTTGAGTAATGTTCTAGCAGGATCTGGTTGACCATTTCCTGGGTGTAACTCTATCTTTAACCAGTCAGGAATCATGCCGAGATTGCCACCGCTAACAGGTTCAGCAAAGTTATTAGGGTTGGCTTTGAAATATTCTCCACTGGCAACATTAATCTTTCGCAATCCGCCAGCGCTGACAGACTGAGCTACACACCCAATAAAGTTAACCGATAGCTTAAAGGTATCTGCTAGTCCTGCTGTGGCCTTGCCAACCACGCTTGTCAGGTTTGAGCCATGCAAGACAATGATTAATGTACCGCCACATTTGGCGAAGCGAGAAAGTAAATATTGAATAGCCCAAGTGCGATCTGTCTCATCAAGTAGGGACAGCAAGCGCATCGCCTCATCAATGACTAACAGTAAGTTTTTGTGTGAGTAAGGTTCACTTGCATCTAAGCCTTTAAGAAATTTAAGCAAGTCACGGGCGACTAGTTTATCTGCCCCGTCCGCATCTTTTTCAGGGTACTTAAGAGCAGAAATCAGATTGCAACTAAAGGGGTAAACGTCCACCCCGGCTGTAAAGTATTGGGTGTTTAATCCCGAATCTAAAGCTAGAGATAATGTTGCTAAGATTGCTGCTAAGGTTCCCTTGCCACCTCGTTGAGTACCAGCAATCGCTATCACTTGAGAACTCATCATGTCTTCTATTTGGAAACCACTTTTCGTTAAAGCTGCGATGAGTGCGTTTGCTCTATTCGCCAGAGGGAGATGAGTTATAGTCTCTGGTGAAAGCCCATTAGCTGATGGCTGTAATTCTGTAGGTTTAGAAGGATGATCTGCTTGGTGACTGTCCCGAATATCTACTTGTGGTGATTGAAATTGCTTAATATTTACGGTGGGTGGTAACTGGGTTTGAGCTTGTGCGATAGCACTTATCTCCGACAGATTCACCCGGCTGTCAATGGTCACATCTTGTAAATGGAGAGCCATGCTTTGATAAGTGGGTAGCTGACGGCCCTTAAGCTTGCCAAACCAGCCAAACATCCAGCGATAAGCATAAAAACGTTTTCCTGGTTCAACTTGGGTTAAATACTGCCCAATATTTTCAAATTCAGCATGAAGAAAGGCGTACTCTTCTGCTGATTGTCGCTCTAAGAATTTAACAGTATTAGCAAGATGATCCGCTTGATAATTGCTCCTAGTATCATAGTCACCAGCACGAGCAACCGCGTCTATAAAGTTGCCACGTACAAATGGTATTGGTGCAATTTCCTTAGTGCGGTTAGAGTGTTCGACAACAAACCATAGCCATGCAGCACCGCCAATTAAACCACCAACTATAGCTAAAGGATTGACCGCATAACAAACCACTCCTATCCCAGAAGCCAACAAACCAAGTACACGAGTCATGTCTGCTTCATTCTCAGATGCCCGTGCCATTTCAAATAATTGATCCTTGCGCTCTTGCAACCATTCAGAAACATTTCCTGCCTCCAAATGGGATAAGGCAGGATAAGAATCGCGTAAGTGTTCCGTTTCCTTAGTTGTAATTTTTGGGATATTATTGCTTTGCATAAAACAAATGCCTCGTTGAGTTAAGAAACCGCCCAACTGAAGAGTTATTGAGCGGCGCTCACTTTAATCTTTAGTCAATCGCCAAATAGCAAACCCAATTTCACCTGCCATCATTGTGCCGATATTAAATAAGATGCAACCCAAAATCATGAATGGGGCTGTAAATTCAAACGGGTTACGAGCTGCAAAGGTGGTGACAATATCGAACGCCCAAACCGCAATCACAACTAGCCCAGCACTAGAGCGATCGCGTGTGCCTGCGGTCTTGTAGTCCTTCCACAGTTCACCAACAAGGTCAATCTTGCCACTAGGCTTGGTTTCAAGCTCATAGACCATGTGATCTTGAAGTTCCCGCCTAGCTGAATCTGGGTTTTTACCGCGCAGGGCGTGGGCTTCGATTACTTGCACACCTACCGAAACCATGAATGCCAAGTAAAACAAGGGGTTGAACGCTGCAAACGGCACATTTAGCCAATTCCAAGTCGGCTCAAACCAAGGACAAACTGGGGGCCCAGTAAAGATTAATTGCCAAGTTGAATCAGCACTAATTACAGAACCGCCGATAAATAAAATCCCGCCTACCAAGGCACGACCCGCACCACCGTTAGCAACAAACTGATTGACTATAGCGGCGGCGGCCCTAATGGGTAAACCAACAATCATTACAACAGCCTTGGCGCAAAAATCGATGATTTCACCAAATGAGTGCTTCTTACCCTTGGGTTTACCATCGCTGTTACCAGTGCTATTACTTTCTGCACCAGATGTTCCTAACGCCATTATTTTCTCCTCACTGGTTTGATATTTTGAACGGTTTTACAAACCTCTTTGGCTTTGTGCTTCCACTTCCAAATTCCTTCTTCAATTCGCCCAATACACTTACCCGTTGCGTCAAAGACATCAACAATCTCATCATCTTGATAAAGGGTTGGGTCTGGTCTGGGATTGCGTTTGCTGCTGTCAAAATAATTCGTGATTCTCAGTTTTCGAGTTGTGGGCATGACTCCCGCCTCATATAAGGCATCACTGGTCTTAGCCCGTTCTTCTATGCGTTTACGCTCTAATCCTTCAGTGGCTTTTAATCTCTCGGCTTCTGCATAAGCCCCCAACTTGGGTACTAAAGGGATGATTACAGGCAAGAAGCAGACCCCGACACCAGCCAAGGCTAAATACAATTGCTTCTTGTACATCTCACTGCACCATTGCGCTAATCAGTGCAAACTTCTCCCACTGCTTTAACTCATGCAGTCGTTTCAATACTGACTCGGATTCATTACTAGGAGCGGTGGAAGATTCACACTCTAACCATGCTTGATGAGCGATTTTTGCAATTAACCAGAGCGTGTCTGATTCGCTCATCTTTTCTAATCCTTCGCCCCATGTCTCACACATATCTTTAATCAGTGCGTTGTCGTGGGAGAGGGAATAATATCCTACGGGGTGCGCCATTTTG
>NZ_JADEXU010000375.1 GCF_015206895.1 Nostoc sp. LEGE 12450
CGTTAAAACAGTAGTCACCTGATATCTCAGTCCGCATCACTAAAGTATTGACAAAAAAGCCAATTAACCCTTCTAGCTCGGTGCGATCGCGGTTAGCAATTGGTGTCCCCACCAAAATATCTGTTTGCCCTGTGTAGCGATAAAGCAGGGTATTATATGCCGCTAACAAAGTCATAAACAAAGTCACCCCTTGCTGTTGACTCAGTTTTACTAACTTTTGAGTTAACTCAACAGAAAGTGCAAACTCAAGATATGCGCCATTGAAAGTCTGCACAGCAGGTCTAGGTCTGTCTGTGGGTAATGGCAAAAATGTGGGTGCATTTGCCAATTGTTGCTTCCAGTAACTCAATTGGTTTTGTAATACTCCCCCGACTAACCATTGTCTTTGCCAAATTGCAAAATCTGCATACTGAATCGACAGTGGCAACAGGGGTGACGGTTGACCGATTGAATAAGCATTGTATAATGCTTGTAACTCCTGGACAAACACACCCATTGACCAGCCATCAGAGACAGCGTGGTGCATACATACTAGTAACCACTGTTCTGTGTCGGACAGTATCACTAATGTCGCTCTGATTAATGCTTCTAACGCTAAGTCAAAAGGAAGAATTGCTTGTTGCTGGACTAATTTCTGTGCAGCAGTTTTTTGTTCTGTTAAAGGTAAATGCTTTAAGTCAACAACTGCAACTGACCAATTTGGTTGTGTTTGAATGATTTGAGCAGCTTGTCCATCAACTGTGATGAAGTTAGTGCGTAAGGCTTCGTGGCGATGAATAATTTCAACTAAGCTTTGTTCTAAGGCTGCTTGATTGAGATTTCCTAATAGACGCAACCCAAAGGGGATGTTGTATGAGGCACTGTTCGGCTCAAACTGGTCTAAAAACCACAACCGTTGTTGCGCGAATGACAGTGTTATTTCTGCATTCTCTGCTCTTGGTAGAATGGTTGGTGCAGCAAGTTCTATACCTTGTTGCTGTAACTGCTCAACTGATTGTGCTAATTCAGCTACTGTCGCTCTAGCAAAAAACTCACGTAATGGTAGTTCTACTTTCAAGCTAGTGCGGATGCGTGAAACCAGTTGCGTTGCTAGCAGCGAGTGCCCCCCAAGTTCAAAGAAATTATCATAAATACCCACTTGCTCTACTTTCAGAACTTGCGTCCATAGGAGCGCCAGCATTTTCTCAATGGGTGTACGCGGGGCGACATATTTTTCTAGGAGTGTGGTGTCTAAGTCTGGTTTTGGCAGAGCATGGCGGTCTACTTTGCCGTTAGGAGTCAAGGGGAAAAATTCCAAGATAACTATTGCACTTGGTATCATGTAATCTGGCAGCTTTGCTTTGAGGAATTGACGTATTTCGCCCATCGTAGGTTGACAGTTCTGATGCGTTACGATGTAGGCGACTAAACGTTTATCTCCAGGGGTATCTTCGCGGACAATAACACAAGATACCTTTACATCGCTATATTCGCTCAGGACTGCTTCAATTTCGCCCAATTCAATGCGGAAGCCGCGAATTTTGACTTGATTATCAATGCGTCCTAAGTATTGAATATTGCCATCCAGTAAATAGCGTACTAAATCCCCAGTTTTATATAACTTCGACTTTTGAACGCCACTTGCTCCACTTGGGGTTTCCCCAATCCTTTTGACTTTTGACGTGTCAAAAGGATTGGGGATAAATTTCTGTTGTGTTAATTCTGGACGGTTAAAATAACCCTGCGCTAACCCTGCACCACCGATGTGTAACTCTCCAGGTACACCGATGGGTACTGGTTGCAGATTTTGATCTAAGATATAAA
>NZ_JADEXU010000119.1 GCF_015206895.1 Nostoc sp. LEGE 12450
CCCCAACACAGATGCCCCATGTGCTACTAGCAGGATATCCTCTGGGAAGAACTCAGTAGCTAAACATCTAGCAGTTTGCCCAGAACGTTCTCGCACTTTTTCGTGAGTTTCAGGATATTTGGCAGCGATGCGCGAAGTATAACTGCTGTCAATTCTGGGGAATAACTCTGCCAATGCTGGAGTTGACAGTCTTTCGGGTTCTTCCGTCATCCAAACTGGATTTAGCCATTCACTCAAACCTGTTTCCAATTTAATTGGCAAGTTGAGCAATTCTGCAACTGCGTTTGCCGTTTGTACAGTTCGCAGGAAAGGGGAAGCGAAAATATGACTAATATTTTCTTTTTTCAATCGTCTAGCTAACTGCTGTGCCTGCACCATCCCATCATCAGACAAAGGTGGATCGTAGCGTCGTTCGGCAGTGAGAAACCAATCGGGGTTTACGAAGTCGAGGCGGTTAGCGTGTCTTGCTATCCAGACTATTTGACTCATGGGTTTAATGATTCCGGTGAATAGAATTCGCCGCTAAACAAATATATAGATATCTGCAAGGAGCGCTGCAAATATTAATATAAGACAAAAATCGTAATAATATTTAATAATATTAATGATTAGGAAAAGTTATAAATGCTGTCAATGTAGTTTTTCTTATAGCCTTTTGCGCCATTTTTCTAAAGCTACATTAACTAATCCATTTAGAGAATCATAGTTATCAAATTTATATGTATTAAGTCTTCCACCCCCGATAACATGGCTAAATTCATTTACATCAATTTCTAGTAATTTCCTTTCCTCGTATGCTAAAGGTTCTGAGTTATTAAGTTTCCTAGCTATTCTGTTTCTATCTTTAGAATGTTGGATCATGTCTTTATATCCTTTATGATCCTTAGAACCTTTATTTGCTGCTATTTCATTCATTATTTTTACTCTATTTGAAAGTGTCTTTTTGGATAAATTCATCTTTGCGCCAATTCCACTTGGTACATATCCCTCTAACAAGGCATTGTCTTGCCAATCTGTCCAAATTCTTGCTCTACTTATGCGGTCACTACTATTATTTTTTAGACCTAACCATAAAAATATAATTGGTATTCCTTTACTATCAAAGTAAAACTCAGCACAAAACTTACTTGTTTTACTATTACCATTCCCATATTTAAAACTAACACTAGAAGATATTTCTTCCATCCGTTTATCAAAGTCAAGAACCTTTTGGCGAATTTTTAATATTCCTTCTTGTTGTTCAGAAGAGCATTTAGCTAGACGGTTCATCAGTCCTCTAGAAGGTAGAGGTATATCTTCATTTCTCTCTCTATTCTGATGAGGAATTTCTATTTTTGAAACTTTATCATTATCTAAATCTAAAGTTTTTGTTTGAAAATAATAACTAAACTCGTCTGCTAAAATAGTAAATTCAAAAAAAACAATAGATAAATGATGATATTTTTTGTCTATAAAATTATCTCTATGAAAATTAGGCTTAATAGCAATTAAGCTAATAGGTTGTTGATAGTCTATTTCGTCTTCTAAAGGTTTTACTTCCTGTAAAGCGTCATAATATCGAGTTAGTTGCTGAACAATATATCTGTCTTCATCGTTTTTCAATTCCAGCACTACTAATTGTTTCTTCTCACCCAACGCTAAGATATCGCAAATTTGACCTTTAACATAATATTGCCGCTTTAGGGGAATTAATCCGAAAAGTTCCTTTAAATTCGCCCAGACAAAATCTTCTAAATCAGCCTCAGTCGCAAATTTCCAACTATTACCTGTTTTTATTAAATTCACAAAATCCATTATTTGGCTCTAACTTCAGTAAATTACTACCTTTAGTATTCCCAAAATTAGATATGAATCTATCCAGTTGTTTATAACTTCAACCATCCAAATAATTGCCCTACAGTTAACTGAAAGCCGCTAACTAAATCGGGAACTGGTAATATTTCTTGTTCTTCCTGTAAAAGTTCTGGTTGTTGCTTTGGTGGATAAACTAAAACAGAATGCTCATCTGGATCAATTAGCCAACCGAAGCGACTACCATGTTTTAAACAATGTAGAATATTTCCAGTTACTTTAGTCTGGCTTTGATCGGGTGAAAGAATCTCAATCGTCCAGTCTGGAGATGTCTTAAAGACATTTGCCACTTCTCCACGCTCGTCTAATAAAATCCGTTCCCAAGCAAACACAGCTATATCAGGGACAATTGAACGTCCGCCAAAAGTACATCGCAATTCTGGAAATGCAAGGGCAATTTTTTGAGGTTTAGTTACAGAATTGATATTACTGACTAGTTCCCCCTGGAGAATACTATGTTTTCCCTGTGGCATTGGCTTTTGAATAATTTGATCGTTGATATATTCTGAGCTAGGCTTTGTTTCTGGAAGCTTTAAAAATTCTTCTAAAGTAAAGGTTTTAGTTAGTGATTTTATCATCTGCTTGTACCTCCCAAATTTCCATTTAATTATTTACCCTAAATAAGCTTTTTTAACTCGTTCATCACTAATCAATTCTGATGCTGCGCCTGTTAAAGTTATAGAACCAGCTTCCAAAACATAACCGCGATCGGCAATTTGCAGCGCCAGATTAGCGTTTTGTTCAACTAATAAAATAGTCACGCCAGTAGCACGAAGATTTTCAATAATCGAGAAGATTTCCCGGACGATCGCAGGTGCTAAACCTAAGCTAGGCTCGTCTAAAAGTAAGAGTTGTGGTTTACTCATGACAGCGCGAGCGATCGCTAACATTTGTTGTTCGCCACCACTGAGAGTTCCTGCTAGTTGATTGCGTCTTTGTGACAAACGTGGAAATAGCTCAAATTGACGCTGAATATCTGCTTTTATGTCAGCTTGATTGGAGCGAATATAAGCACCTAAAACTAAGTTGTCAAATACTGTTTGTCGCGCTAATACTCTACGTCCTTCAGGACAATGGGCGATACCAAGTTGTACAACCTCGTGAGTTTGGCGGCGGGTAATATTGTGTCCATTATATAAAATTACGCCACTCTTAGGATTAACTACTTTAGATATGGCGCGGAGTGTAGTAGTTTTACCAGCACCGTTAGCACCAATGAGAGTAACTACCTCGCCCTTTTGAATAATCAAATTAATCTTTTTTAGAGCTTGGATACCGCCATAATTTACATCAAGTTCTTGAACTTCTAAAATTGTATAATTTGGTTTACTATCGGCTTTCATCGGCGGTTTACATAAATATTGATTCAAAATCTAACATACATTAATCATACATTTATTAAAACAGTGCGATGCTGAAAGCCCGTCTAAAAATATATTTGAAAAGCCCTGGCGACTAGAAGTAAAACAAAAATCTTTTTGCTTGACCTTAAAAATCAATGCCAGAATACTGCAATCTTTATGATGTACTATTAATTACTGATAAAGATATCAAGCGTCCTGTGGCAAAAGCAGTAGATATTGGTAGCAAACGACTAATTAATTTAGCTCCCGATGCATGGATACAGTGGGTTACACAGCGTCCTGAAGTCGTGGTGAAAGAAATTCTCGGTTCTGAGTTTCAGTGGATTAGCCGTGAAACAGATGTATTGGTGAAGGCATACAGTGCCACTCACGGGGATTTTTTAATATTAAATGAACTACAACTGCGTTATACAGCACAGATGCCTCTACGCATGAGAGCTTATGCTGCCTTGGCACAAGAACGCTACCGATTGCCAACTTACCCAGTACTCGTTAACATTTTACCGCCTCCATCTACTTTAACTATTGTCAATAGTTACGAACAGGAATTTTTGGGATTACGTGCCATCCAAGATTATCGCGTGATTAATTTGTGGGAAATCGATGCTGAAATAGTGTTTGAGCAACCATTACCATCGTTGTTACCCTTTGTGCCAATCCTGCGAGGAGGGGGAGAGGTATCAGTTGTGCAACGCGCACTACAGGCGCTACGAGCAGATGAACAGTTGAACGAATTAGAATCATTGCTGGCGTTTTTTGCTAGCTTTGTTTTAGACACGCCTTTAGTGCAGCAAATCATGAGGTGGGATATGGCAGTATTGCGAGAATCGCCTTGGTATCACGAGATTGAGCAAAGAGGTATTCAAGAGGGTGCGCGACGGCAGTTAATCCGAGTGTTGGAACAACGCTTTGGCGAAATTTCTCATGAGGTAGAAGCAAGGCTTGAGGGTGAAAGTGTGGAGCAATTAGAAATTTTAATGGATAGCGCGATCGCAGTGAATTCTTTAGACGAATTTCTCACAATTATATCTGCGTGACACACTCTACACACTCCTATTGACAGTGAGTGTGGGCTTCTGTGCGACTCCTCTACGAGGAAAATACAGTAGCGCTGAAAACCACGTTTAAGAGTGCGTAAGCCCTTTGCGGCTACCCAAATTCAATCAACGACTGCCCGAATTCAATCAACGACTGCCCGAATTCAATCAACGACTGCCCGAATTCAATCAACGGCTGCCCAAATTCAATCAACGATTGCCCGAATTCAATCAACGATTGCCCGAATTCAATCAACGACTGCCCAACTTCAATATAAGAACTTAGCAAATTTGCTTTTATTAAACACGAAAGCGATGGCTTTGCTAACGCCAAGGGCGAACGCAACAACTGGAAACAGTTCTAGCTTTTTTTGCTACGTTTGTTTTAGAGAACACGCTCGTTCAAGAAATCATGAGGTGGGATATGTCTGTATTACGTGAGTCACCTTGGTATCAAGAAATTTTGCGCGAAGGGGAAGCACGTGGAGAAGAAGGCGAGAAAGCAAGCGTAAAACTACGAGGAATACTTTCTGCGATTGAAATTAATTTAAAGTTGAAATTTAGCGATCGCGGCTTACAATTAATGTCACAAATTAATCAGATTCAGGATTTGGAGCGTTTGAAGGCAATTTTACGAAATGTTGTCACTGCAAATACTGTTGAGGAATTGCAACAGATTTTGTAATTCTCAAGTTAGTTATCATTCATTTCCCAAATAAGCTTCAATTACAGCCGGGTCGTTTCTAACTATAGATGGTTCACCCAAAGCAATCAACTGCCCAAAATCTAACACGGCAATGCGATCGCACAAACCCATAACCAAGGGTACATGGTGTTCAATCAATACAATTGTCAAATTAAACTGCTCTCGCAGACTGCGGATAAATTCACTTAGTTGCTGCTTTTCGTTGGGGTTCATCCCTGCCGCAGGTTCGTCGAGGAGTAAGATTTGCGGTTCTAAGGCTAAAGCGCGGGCAATTTCTAGGCGACGCTGATCGCCGTAGGCGAAGTTTTTGGCTTTTTCGTCAGCGCGATCGCTCAATCCCACCATCTCTAATAATTGTAAAGCTTTTCGCCTGCTTTTTTTCTCTTCTCGACGCGCTGGTGGTAATCCCAAAACTCCTGTTAATACATTACTTTTATTATGCAAATGTCGGGCAATGATTACATTTTCTAACGCTGATAATTCACCAAATAAGCGAATATTTTGAAAAGTCCGAGCAATACCTAAACCTGCAATTTGATGCGGGCGTAGCTGGGAAATATTAGCACCTTGATAGCGCAACTCTCCACTAGAAAGGGGAATAAAAGCTGTAATCAAATTAAACAGTGTTGTTTTCCCAGCGCCGTTAGGGCCAATTAATCCAAAAATCTCATGTTGATTGACTGTAAAAGATACATTATTCACCGCCACTAAACCTCCAAAACGGCGAGTTAGTGATTTGGCTTCTAAAACAATGTTATTGGTCATTTGTCACTTGTCACTTGTCATTGGTCATTGGTTATTTGTTATCTTGTCTGCTTGGATGTTTTTGAAATTGATTTTATGAATAGATTTTTACACTTTTTTAAAATATCTGGAGTTACAAATCCTTGGGGGAAAAATATAGTTCCTAAAACTATTAATATACCATAGATAATTAATCTACCATCTCTTAAAAACTGGGATAACCAATTGGGTAATCCTGCTATATCGGCGATTCTTCGTAAAACAATTTCTAATAAAACTTTTAATACAATCGCACCTACTACCGAACCTAAAAAAGTTCTAGAACCACCGATTAGCACAATTGTTAAATAGGTAATACTGGCATCAAAAGTACCTTGCCGAGCATTCCAGGTATTGAGAAAATGAGCGCTGATGACACCTACCATTCCGGCAAGAATTGCTCCGAGAGTAAAGGCTAAAACTTTGTAATAAGTAGGGTCAATTCCCATTGCACTGGCAGCTAATTCATCTTCGCGGATAGCAATGAATGCCCTACCTGTACGAATACGTTCTAAACGGTAAAATAATACCATACTAACTAACAGGAATGGTACAGCAATCCACAAATATTCAATTTGGCTTTGGAATGGTTGAGGAATACCAAAAATTCCGACAGCGCCGCCTGTAATATCTAAATTTAAGGATACAACTCGCAATACTTCTACAAAAGCAATAGTTGCGATCGCTAAATAAATTCCCCGTAATCTTAATGCCGGGATTCCCACTATTACGGCTAATATACCGGAGATTAAACCAGCAATCAACATTTCTAATAAAAGTAATGGAATGGGAAATAAATTATTACTAGATGGAAAAACTTTTGTAGATAAAATCGCTGCAATATATCCACCTAAAGCATAAAATCCAGGACTAGCCAAAGATAATTGTCCAGCCATCAGTGGTAAATAAAGCGATAATCCTAATAAAGCCTCCAATACCATGTAGACTATTGGTGATTCATAAGTAGAGAAAAATTCAGCCATTGTAAAATATTTTGATTAAGCTGCTAATATTTGCTCTGCTGTTAACGCCAGTTCAGGAAAGGTTCGTGACACAATTCGTTCGGAACCTGTTTTTTACTACGTAATTCAGATTTAGACGTTTAATTTCATCATTGAAACTCAACAATATAAAATCAGCGATATCATCATGATTTCTCGTTGCACGCACTTCTACAATTTCTCCATCCACAAGTTCATATAAACCTTCTTCTGGACACTCTTCCAAAAATTGATCGAAAGTTAATTTTTGTTTGGTGTATGTTTTCATCGCGCTACGTCTCTTTAAACTTTTTGAATAAACCGACGACCTAGCAAGCCTTGGGGTCTAACTAACAACATGATAAATAATATTCCGTAGGCTACAGCTTCTTTGTAACCGGAATATTCTGCCGGCACAAAAGCTTCAACTAATCCAATGAGTAATCCTCCTAAAACTGCGCCGGGAATACTACCTAAACCACCTAAGACAATTACCGCTAAACCCCGCAACCCAAAAGCGATGCCAAAATATGGACCAGCAATACTAACACTAGAGGCGACTAAGGTTCCTGCTAATCCTGCTAAGAAACTGCTGATGAAGAATGTGAGGATGATAAAACGATCGCTATTAATGCCTAACAAACTAGCTGTAGTCGGATCTTCTGCGATCGCCTGCATTGCTTTACCATACTTAGTCCGATTGATAAAATAGGTAATAATTGCCACGATCGCAACTGATACAGCAAAAATTATTATCTGAACGGTGCGAATAGGAATTTCCTTTTCTGGAGTACCAAAATTAATCGAAGGCGGTAAATTCCCATAAGTATCGGCGGGGTATGTGTAACTTTCTGCGCCTACCAAATACTGGATTAAGTTCACAATTACTACTGCTACCCCCAAGCTGGAAACAACAGTTAATAAGGGATCAGATCCTTGACGGCGCAAAGGTTGAAAAGCAACCCGTTCCATTACTACCCCAATCAATCCCGCTAAGGTACTTCCTAAAATCAAGGCGATAGCAAATGGCAATTTTATTGGCAAGGCTGCATTAGCTAGCAAGCCATTAAATCCAAAGTTACCACCCATGAGGGCATAAGTGAAATATGCACCCAAGGTAAAAATCGCGCCATGAGCTAAATTAATGATGCCCAAAATTGAATAAACTAAGGTATATCCCAATGCAAAAATTGCATAGATACTACCAATAGATAATCCGTTCAAAAATTGTTGCAGAAATAGAGTGATATCCATATTGCAACTATTTTATAAATACAAATTTTCCAGTATTTCCATCTTTATCCATCTTAATTTTGGCGACGTAAAATTCTTTTTGAATTACATCCCCTACTGGTGTAAAAGCAATTTCACCTAAAGGAGTATCATACTTTCCAGCTAGTATTTGCTTGTTCAATTCTGTCCGCAGTTTATCAAGAGGTAATGTGCTGATTTTGGTTTTTTTATCTAACTCTTTAAGCGCTTCAACATATACCTGCACTGCTGCAAAAGATTGACCAGTAAATTGGGCCGGTTCTTTCTTGTATTGCTCAATATAGGCTTGGCGAAATATCTTATTAATCTCACCAGGATATTCAGGACTGTAAGCTTGAGCAATCAACACACCATCGCAAAGGGCTTTACAGACTGATAAAACATTGGGTGTATTCAGACCATTACCACCAATAATTATGCCTTTATAACCCAACTCCCGCAGTTGCCGCACTAAGTTACCACCATCAGCAGCTAGCCCCGAAATAATTACTAAATCTGGTTTTAAGTTAATTGCATTGGTAGCTTGGGCTTGAAAGTCTGTATCAGTAGTTTGAAACTTTTGAACTGTTACTAATTCTAGCCCTTGTTCTTTAACTGCTTTTTGAAAAATCTCTGTTTCTGATTTATTAAATGCGTCATTTTGGGCGTAAAAAACTGCAACTTTTTTAATTTGAGGATTCTGTTTTAGTGCAGCTTTCACTGAATTAGGGGCAACTATAGAGACGGGGGCAGATACACGAGCTACATAATCACCGATTTCGGGAATTCCGTTTGCGGTATTTGATGCTCCAATAACTGGAACTTTGGCACGTTCGGCAATGGGATCAGCACTAAAAGCTTGCTGTGACAAAGTAGGGCCAACAATACCCACAACTTTATCCTTGTTAATTAAAGTTTGAAAAGCGTTAATTGCTCCAGCTTCATCACCGCTAGTATCTTGGCTTACCAATTTAATCGGAGTGCCATTAATACCACCTTTACTATTGAAATACTTTTCGGCAATTCTGGCTCCCACGAATCCCTCTTGACCAAGTAATGCTACGTTGCTGGTTTGTGCTAAGGCTATACCGATGGGAATCGCACCCGATGTAGTCGTTGTCTGGGCGGTGTTAGTTGTAGTGTTATTTGGAGTACTATTTGGAGTATTTGTCACGGAGCCACCGCCACCACAGCCTGTTAGTAGCAAAGCGCAAGTTGATAATAATGCTGTTGTCTGAGCGATCGCGTTGTTCATCGTTAAATAATCATGTAGTTATTAGATATTCGGCAAAAGCTCATAGTAATCTTTATAATCTGCAAACCGAATGACGCAGATTTATACTTTTGCACGAATTCTATTAAATCATTCTTATTTCACCATGCAAAGACAAATATTCAAAGTGCTTCTAAATACAAATTATTATAATTTGTAATGATTTTATCATTCCGCATCAGTTCATTTGAATCCTAAGTAAGTACTTTTAAACCCCTTTTTCGCTACCAGGTAATCCTTTGGGTTCGTAGTGACGGCAACCGTTACATGGGCCATCGGGATTGACAGCACAACGCATATAGCCAGATCGAGCATTAAATTTGCAGCTGATATCGCCAATTAAATAACCTACCCCTTCTAAATAATAGCGATCGCTTTCAATCGGTCTCAGGTTTTGCCGTCCCTGCACTACTGAAAAATTCATGGCTGCTTGCCTCATCCGTAGGCGCGATCGCGCATGGGTTTTGCGGATCGCCCACAGAGAAATCAGGGACGGTAAAAAACCAACGGCAATTACTAAAAGTGTCTTTAACACCTTTTTTTACCTCTTCTGTGCGCTGATTGATTGTCCCTGATGTTGCACTCTGGTTTACGGAAGTGCAAATATTAGGGCAGTTTTGCCTAATTGCAACCATCGTTGGTGGCGATTAGCAATGGCAGTGTAGTATCTAGCAATTTTAACGAAGAAGTTCCTTCTGCCACTTCAATCAGCATAACTGTTACAACCCAGGCGTGAACTGCCGTTGAATGTTGATAATTTTAAGATTTGTTGACTAATGCTTTTTTGCAAAAGTGTCTTGTGTCAGTCTCCGCCCCATTCTTGTTTTTTCTGTGTCGCTGCGATGCTAATCTTTTTTTGGTTTGCTGACGAAGTTGCTGTGCTAGCAGTGCGGCTTCCCTTTCGGCTCGGAATAAATCAACTTTTCGCGTTGTCAAAATAAATGATTCGTCAGGTTTTCGTTTTACCCAAGGGACACTAATTGCGAAATACTGACAAATCTGTTTACCTAGTTCCTTTTTCAAGAGTGGGTAACGTTTTTGACTATTCAGTGTGTTAGCGATCGCTTTCAACTCCAATATCGCTGCTTCCAACTCTCCCGCCATCTGATTGATGCGCTCTACTTGTGTTATCAAACGCTCCCGTTCACTGATGATTTTTTCCTGTTGGGGTTGCAGTGGCACTATTGCAGTAGTTACAGGTGTAGGCTGTAACAGCGAGACTTTCAGCAAAATGGGCTTTTTGTCCGTGTCTAAGATTTTTTTCATACTACCTCAAGTAAGGCTAGCTGACTTTTAAGGCATTTTAGCAGCAAATTAGTATATTTGTACTATAAATTTTTTATACGAGATTTAATCTGAGGAATTTTTGCTATTTTGTGGGATGGGCAACATGAGCATCCCTTGTATTTCCGGGCGGGCAGGATGCCCACCCCACAAGAATCATCTTTTAATTCAGCAACGCTCAACTTTTCAAACATTCTCTAAAGGCAAAATATTTGCCAGCGCTGATAATATTTCTATAGAATTCATATTTGATTTTTGAAAAAATGAGATTAAGAATATATCAAATATCTGATACCGAAGAAATTATGAAGTTGTTCTACGACACTATCCATGAAGTGAACATTCATAATTACACACAAGAACAAGTAGATGCTTGGGCACCAGCAAATATGGATATTGACCTTTGGATTAAAGGTTTAGCAAGTAAGTTTACTTATGTAGCAGAGGAGAATGGTAAAATTATCGGTTTTGGGGAATTAGAGGCTAATGGGCATATTGACCGTTTTTACTGTCATAAAGATTTTCAAAGAAAAGGGATTGGTAAAAAAATCTTAGAACAACTTGAATCCAAAGCAAAAGCTTTAGGAATTCAAAGGTTATTTACAGAAGCTAGTATTACAGCTAAACCGTTTTTTGAAAGCCAGAATTTCATTGTTGTGAAACAGCAAGAAGTAGAACGTAGAGGGCAAAAACTGATAAATTTTATTATGGAAAAATCAATTTAATAATTAATTAAATTTTTTCTAAAAGATTGACTTAAATCCACTGATAGTATTAAATTTATTTCAATAACTGAGAATAAAGCTTTTGTAGTAGTGTTTTATGTAGCGGTGCGTTAGGCTAAAGCCATAACACACCTTACTTAAGATTTGCTTACTCGATCAATAGTCTCTGAATTAATTTTAAATTGCAGTTTTTCTCGTAATTGTTGTGCTTGCTGATAAACTTCTGTCCGCCCTTTGTTTGAATGGTGTAATTCTGCTGGTTCCAAAGGCTGAATATAGTAACGCAAGCGAGTTTTCATTGCCCAAATTCCCATTGAAGGAAACAGAATTAAGGCAAACATCAAAGGCGATACAGGTAAGAATGGTAATTTGACTAGTCGTTGCAATTTCTGGAAATTAATAGCCCAAGGATGTAAAAACTCACTCCCAATGCAAACTAATGGGAGAATGGGAATATGATAGCGATCGCTCAACTTAACAAAACTCACATCAAACTTTTCTAGTTGATAGCGTCTTTTCCAGCCTTTCAGAGGGCCGCGGGTACCTTCGGGTGCATATAAGATAATTTTATTTTGGGCCATAGCTGCCTCAAAATCATCTAATTCGGCTCGCACACCACCCAAAACCTGCGACCATTTAGGTGGTAGCCACCAAATAACCCAAGGATGCTCGAATAATGCTGGGCTTGCTACGGGTTGTACCACCCATCCTCTAGCTTCACTTAATAAATAACCCAAAGTCAAAAAATCCCAAGGGAAACTCATCCCTGCGTGATTCATTGCCACAATCAATGGCCCTGTTTGCGGCAAGTTTTCGACTTGTTTTAATTCTCCCCGAAAATAGTATTTGACGATGGGGCCGAGAACTTCTTTGCGAAAAGCTTGTTGATATTTGGGATCAAATTCACCAAGTTCTTTTCGGGGTGAACGGAAACCAAGACGCAACCAACGAATCAGCATCGCTAGATAAAATCCGCCAGGAATTAAAAATAATCCATATTCGGGCCAATTCCAACCGTCTGTATCGGTATGATAGTGCTGCCAATGGCGGTTAAATAAAATTAGCCAGCCTGGAGGATACCAAAGACAAAACCAATCAAACCAGCTAAATATATAGCCTTCACCTGGTGCATTTTCCAGTTGAGTATCGAGGAGGTTTTGGGAGTGTTGATTAATCAAAACGGTTAAAGTTCAGGCAAACATTTGATTAAAAGTGCATTATAGCTTTATAGTTTTGCCATTGGTATCTGACTCAGGTTAAGGACATCTCAAACACTACTGACAAGAAGGTTTAAGTAAGTGAGCGTAAATAATTGTCGTTGGGATAAGGCAATAGGCAATAGGCATAAGGATTTTAGCCTAGTTCATTTCTCTCTACATAGTTTGGTTTTGTTGTGCCAACTTACTTAGAGAAATTATCCTGTTGGAATAAGCAAGCAGTGATTACGTTGGGAGCATTCTAATTTTTCAAAAACCCACGGAACTGTCTTCACTTTGCAAGACATTGTGCTAATAGGGTTAGTTTCTTTAAGTAAGTCGGCACAAAAAAACCAAACTATGTGAAGATAAGTAAATACGGAGAATGTATCTACTGAGGTGACGAAGATATGGGCGCTCGTTTAAGGGTGTTTCTGACTCGCGATCAAGATAAAACTCTATTAAACCTAAGAACTGCGGATGCACCACAGAAAGTCAAAGATCGAGCAGAGATAATCAGGTTAAATGCACATGGCTGGTACGTTGAAAAAATAGCCGCCCATTTTAAGTGGACTCCACAAACAGTCAGAGGAGTTTTACATAAATGGGAAAAGTCAGGTATACAAGGGCTTTGGGATAAACCGGGTCGAGGAGGAAAATCGAAGTGCAAGGAGTCAGACATGGTTTTTTTGGAAGAATGCCTGAAAAAGGAACCACGCACATACAACAGTCTTCAATTAGCTGAAAAACTTCTTAGCGTTCGCCAAATTAAACTGAGTCCCGATAGATTAAGACGGGTACTCAAAAAAAGGGGGTTATTTGGAAACGAGCCAGAAAGAGTCATAAAGGAAAACAAGACCCTGTAATACGGGAAAAAAAGCAAGCAGACTTAGATATGCTGGAATTAGCTGCTGCTGCCGGAGAAATAGACTTAAAGTATTTAGATGAATCAGGGTTTTGTGCATGGAGCGAACCTGGTTACACCTATTACTTTCGAGGTGAGCAAAAACGATTAGAACAAAGTAAACGCCGTGGTCGTAGATTAAGTATTATTGGATTTCTTCAACCAATAATAAGCTTTGTTTACGGTTTGGTTATTGGTGGTGTTGATAGAAAATCTTATATCCAGATGATGGAGCAAGAAGCATCTGATGTCCAAAAAACAGGGCGCATCAGAGTAATAGTGCAAGACAACGGGCCAATACATCGATGTCTTCAGGTGCAGCAGTTATGGTCAAAGTGGGAACAGATGGGTTTGTACATCTTCTTTTTGCCCAAATATTGCTCTGAAATGAATCCGATTGAATTGGAATGGCAACACCTAAAAAAGGATGAACTGGCAGGGAAAATGTTTGACGACGAGTTAGAACTTGCCTATGCCGTAATTGATGGTGTTCAAGCCAGAGGAGAAAAAGGAAACTATAGTACACAACGTATTAAATTTAACTCTAATCTCTCTGATTAACTTTTCGTTACATAGTTATAAATTTCCCCGCCGACTTACTTATTCTCTTATTGCGCTCAAGAGAATATTTATAATGTAAAAAACTAAGTTGTGTATAACCCATAGCAATTTAACGTTCTATAAATTTGCAGGAATGCGTAATGCTTGAAAATCATCAAATTGCTTGTTAATTATACTATTTAGGCATCACACAGCAAGAAAATTTAATATTTATTTTATAGTTAGCTTCTTAGGTCGCGCAACCTTACAACAGTGAGTATTCATAATAACTGTGGCAGAGGAGTTAAATCAGTGAATAACAAGCAATTAAGACTAATAAATGATATTGCTGTTTCGCCAAAAGATGAAATTGATAATAACTAATGATTATTTAAATTCTTCCTCAAGTTGGAGCCAGATGGCAAGACACTTGTCCTAATCTTCCTATTATGGAACTAAAAAAGCCACTAAAAATTTCAGATTTAATCCGTGAACTTCGGCAGCAACTGGATCTTTCTCAGGAAAAATTTGCAGCCAAGTTAGGAGTTTCCCTGCGAACAGTCAATCGCTGGGAGAACGGATCTACAGTGCCTTCGCAGATGGCACTAAAGCTGATTGAAGAAATGTTACAGAAGATGGGCGAACCAGGCAAAAGACTACTGAACGAGTATCTCCTCAAAGCGGAGCAACGGGAGGACTCTTAAGATGATGCTGAAAGTATCCGAAAAATTTTTGATGATGCGCTCTTGGTTACTAACTTATGGTGTGATGATTCTGGCAGTCATAGCGGCGCTGCTGTTGACGCAACTATTGCTACCAGTCTTCGATCCGAGCGTATTTACATTATTTTATGCTGCTGTGGCAGTCAGCGCCTGGTACGGCGGCATGAGACTTGGAGTATTAGCGATCGCATTATCTGTTACAACTGCGCTGTATTTTTTGCTGGAGCCAGTCTACTCGTTCGATTTTCTCAGCCTAAACGTTTTAGTACAATTAACCACATTCTCACTAGTATCCTTCTTAATTACCGCCCTCTCTTCAGAGTTGCGAACTGCCAGACGTAAGGCCGAGACAAGCCTGAAATTGTTGCAAAATAGCGAAATGCGGTTTAGTCGCCTAGCACAATCCAACATTATTGGAGTCATTGTTACTGATATTAAAAATGGCTCCATCATAGAAGCCAATGATGCTTTTCTGAAAATGGTCGGCTATACGCGAGAAGATTTGGCGGCTAACCAAATAAAGTGGCGTGAAATTACCCCACCTGAGTATCTTCTATTGAGTGAGCGTTCAGTAGAGGAAGTAAAAACAACCGGAGTATGTAAACCCTTTGAAAAGGAATATATCTGCAAAGATGGCACAAGAGTGCCCGTTTTGCTCGGTTCTGTCCTTGTGCAAGAAACAGAAGAAACTGTCATTGGCTTTGTTGTTGATTTGAGCGAACGCAAACAAGCCGAACAAATCTTGCGGGAGAAGGAAGAACGTCTGAGGTTGGCTAACGAGCGTTTTCAGTTAGCAGCATCTGCGGTTAACTGTCTCATTTATGACTGGAATGTAGAACAGGATACTGTTGAAAGAACCAATGGGTTAACCCGAATTTTGGGTTATTCTCTCGATATTGCAGAACCAACAGGTAAGTGGTGGCGAGAACTTGTGCATCCAGAGGATTTGCCGCGCGTACAAGAGGAGTCGGCGATCGCTTTGGCAAATAGCGATCGCTATACTGCTGAGTATCGCATTCGCAAGCAAGATAACCAGTACGTCTATGTAATGGATCAAGGAATAGTGGTGCAACGGGATGCTGATGGAAAACCAGTACGCATTGTTGGCAGCACTACAGATATTAGCGATGTCTACGACGAGCTCCGCTTACGCAAGCAAGCAGAGAAAGCAGTCCAAGAAAGTGAAGAACGACTCAGGAGTTTTGTCAAAGCAAATATAGTTGGCATTATCTTTGGTGATGTGAATGGTAGTATCACTGAAGCCAACGACGAATTCTTGAGAATTGTGGGCTATACTCAAGCAGATATTCAGGCAGGAAGGCTAAGATGGAGTGATATTACGCCTCCTGAATATCAATATTTAGATGAACTGGCTATTGCCGAGGCAACAGTAAAGGGAACCTGTACACCTTATGAGAAGGAATGTATTCGCAAAGATGGTTCTATTGTCCCAGTTGTAGTTGGCTACTCTCTTTTAGGAGAATCTGGGCAGAAATCAGTTGCATTTATTCTTGATATTAGTGACCTCAAGCAAGTTAAAAAAGCGTTGAGTCAGAGTCAAGAGCAATTTCAAGCTTTTATGGATAATATTCCCGCCGCAGCATGGATTACCAATGCAGACGGGCGTGTACTTTACCTCAGTCCAACTTATCTGAGCATATTCGATGTAGCAACCAAAAAAGCGATTAATAAAAACATTTTTGACCTATATCCAGCCCAAATCGCTCAACCCTTCCTTGATAACATTAGAATAGTTGCCCAAACGAATCAGGTTGTTGAAACCATCGAGTCTGCCCCACGCACAGATGGCACTCTAGGGGAATTTTTGGTATATAAATTTCCCATTGCAAATGCAACAGGGCAACGTCTAGTAGGAGGGGTTGCAGTTGACATCACCGAACGCGAACGCATCCTACGTGAACGCCAGCTTGCAGAACTTGCTTTGCAAGAGCGCAGTGAAAGGCTCAAACTGCTCTCTGAAACCACCAGTGATTTGCTTTCAACCGAGCGTCCGTTGGATTTAATGAACAGTTTGTTTAGTAAACTTTCGGCGCAAATGGATTTACATTTTTACTTCCACTATCTAATTGAGACACACGAAAATCAGCAGAAACTTCGTTTAGTTGCTTGGAATGGTATCAGTGATGAAGTATTTCAAACAATTGAATACCTAGAATTTAATCAAGAAATGTGTGGGCTAATAGCGCAAGAACGCCGTCAAATTGTCGTCAATGATGTACTTAACTCTACTCATCCAAATGCCCACATCCGCCTCCTCCAGTTTTTGCAAATCACAGCATACGCAGGTCAACCCTTAATTGCTCAGGGAAAGCTGCTTGGTGTTCTCTCCTTTGCCAGCCGCACCCGTACTCACTTCACCTCTGGAGAAATTGCCTTACTACAAGCAACCTCCGATCAGGTAGCGGTTGCTTTGGAACGAGCCGAGTTAATGACTTCGTTACAGCGACGCAAAGAAGAATTGATCCAAGCGAACCGGATTAAAGATGAATTTTTGGCGGTTCTTTCCCACGAACTTCGCACGCCGCTAAACCCGATTTTGGGATGGTCAAAGTTACTGCAAACTAAAAAGTATGATGAAGCAACTACTACTCGCGCTCTCGAAACCATTGAGCGCAATGCCAAGCTTCAGACTCAACTAATTGAAGACTTGCTAGATGTCTCTCGCATTTTACAAGGTAAACTGAGTTTGAATATTGCTCCTGTAAATCTGGAAACTGCGATCGCATCTGCAATAGAAACTGTGCGTCTAGCCGCCCAAGCCAAATCTATCAATTTGCAATTTACGATTTTAGACTTTCCTGCGGAACGCTACGCGAACGATTTTGGATTAGAAAATTCTCACGGAAATTTAGAATCTATCGATTTTAACAACCAATGTGACGATCTCAAATCCCAAATCCAAGTTGTGCTTCCAGCATCCCAAAGATGCGATTCAAAATTCCTAGTAACTGGTGATTCTGGTCGATTGCAGCAAGTTATCTGGAATTTACTTTCCAATGCGATTAAGTTTACACCCCAAGGTGGAGAGGTAGAAATTAGTTTACAGTCTGTTGGTTCTCAGGTTCAACTTCGAGTCAGTGATACAGGTAAGGGAATCAGCCCAGATTTTTTACCATTCGTATTTGACTACTTTCGACAAGCTGATGGTGCAACTACCAGAAAATTCGGGGGATTGGGATTAGGATTAGCTATTGTTCGTCATATCGTCGAGCTACATGGAGGCACAGTTAAGGCAGAAAGTTTAGGCGAAGAACAGGGAGCAACTTTTACAGTCATGCTACCAACGATTAAGATTCATCCAGATAGCCACCAGATTCGTAGACAACCTGATGATTTACCCAATCTAAATGGGGTGAAAGTTCTACTTGTGGATGATGAGCGTGATACGCGAGAGTTAATTGCTTTCATTTTGGAGCAATCTGGCGCGGTGGTAAATCAGACAGCATCGGCTGTGGAAGCATTACAAACTATGCCTCAGTTCCAACCAAATCTGCTGTTAAGCGACATTGGAATGCCAGAAATAGACGGCTATATGCTGATGCGTCAAATCAGAGCGATGTCACCAGAACAAGGAGGGACAATTCCAGCGATCGCTCTTACAGCTTATGCTGGTGAGGCTGATTACCAACAGGCAATCGCTGCCGGATTTGGGCAGCATATCACCAAACCTGTGGAGCCAGCTAAATTAGTTCGAGCGATCGCAAACTTGATTTATAGTCGTAGTTGACTTATGAGGGGTAGGTAGGGGTGAAGTTTTTAATTATTGAAGGAGGCAGGAGGCAGAAGGTTTTACCTCAGTTGGGGATTCAAACCCCTCCTGAAAAAGAGCCACCAAATTTTCAATTTGGAGGGGGTCTTAAACCCTTGCTCCCTATGATCGCGGCAAGAGGCAGATAGCGAAGCGGTAGCGAGTCATCGAGCGTCGGGCAGTTTTCCTCCTGCCTCCTGCCTTCCTTGATAACTAATTTTGAGAATTTGCTTCAATTTTGCTTAACCAAATTACTAGGTCATCTGCATGAATCTCTATCTCACTTCCTAAAGTTTTTATATACAGCAGTCCCTTACTAATGGTTAAATCTAGGATTGGATACCATGAATCTCTTGTCTGGATTAAAAGACCTGATGGAATTCCTAGTTGTAAAGTATTCTTGCGATATTTCCACCAAGCTCGCCATAAAAGGACAGATTTAGTACATTGCAAGCTATAGTTTTTAGGGATTTGGCAGTATTTATATTGATAGAAACCACGACTATCTATGTTTCCTTTAAGGAGATAATTATATTCTGGCAAAGCCTGATTCAGTAATTCCCAATGGGATGAATTAGACAAAATCAAGAATTCCGTTTGTGTGGTATTTAGTTGGGCAGTGGCAATTACGCCTTCAGCCTTTGTTGCCAGACGGTTAGTATCATAAATTGTTTGTGCTGTTAAGGAACGATTTGCCAATAAAATGTCTTTTTTCTGGATAGAGTTGCATACGAACTCTCGAACTAAATCTAAATCAGACAACATAAAATTGTTTATACTAAATCAAGGAGTGTTGTAATTTCTCTAACACTCTGTATTTAGTAATTACACTAGTCTCATCTGCCGACCCGGATAATTCTCGGCTTGATTTATACTTACTTTATTAGTTGGAGCAAAGCTTTTTCGGCACAGCAAATATAGATCAATATCTTTCAGTTATCCTCTGTAGATACACTTAGCGTAGCAGGGTGCCCAGTCCAATGAAGCTGCGGATCGCACTCACTAACTGCGCCAAAATATACGGTAATATTCGCCCTTTTGGGAAAAAACACTCGTCCAAAATGCTAATGCCACTGCTAGGTTGAATTGTGCGCCGCGAATATACCCCAAAGAGTAAATCAACTTCATGGGTATAATTACCCTGGATTTATTTTTAAATGCCTCAGTAATGACTTTAATTACTTGAGGCTTTTACTTTGCGTACTTCTTAGTGGCCCAACTGTACGCCAAATGTTGGAAAGTCGAAACCATCCCACTTACTTACACTTGCCGCTAATGGCAGCAGAGACTGCATAGATTAAATTACGCGACGATTATTGCAAAGGGAGTAAAAGCCCGTAGCAATTAAATGAGCATCTTAGCAGGGTAGGGTTACATGAATTAGATTTCGATAAGGTTATGCTATTTTCATTGTGACGCTGAGACTACAGCTTCAGGTTGATAGCGAATACCAGCTTGTTTGAAGCGATGTAAAGCTTCACCCAAGCGATCGCAGTCGGCAATCAAACTGATCCTTACATAACCCTCACCCGCAACCCCAAAGGCATTACCTGGAGTCAGAACAACGCCAGTTTGTTGCAACACGTTTAAGGCAAAATCAGTGGAACCCATATCAACGGGACACTTCACCCAAAGATACATTGTCGCCTTAGTTCTGGGGATATCCCAACCCAACTCTCCTAACCCGTCAATGAGAAAATCGCGGCGGGTACGGTAGCGTTGTTGTACCTCGTGCAAATAGACATCTGGCAATTGCAAGGCGGTTTCGGCTGCTTTTTGCAAGGCGGAAAAAATACCGTAATCCAAGTTGGTTTTCAGCGTTCGCAAACCTTGAATTACATGGCGGTTCCCCACCACAAAACCAACCCGCCAACCAGCCATATTGTAGGTTTTAGATAAGGTGTGGAATTCTACACCAATATCTTTCGCGCCGGGAATTTCTAGCAAGCTAGTGGGTTGATAACCATCAAAAGCTAACTCGGCGTAACATAAATCATGCACCAGCAAAATTTCATATTTGCGGGCAAAGGCGACGATTTCTTCAAAGAATTCGCGGGGGGCTGTGGCAGCAGTGGGATTGCTGGGATAGTTGAAATAGAGAATTTTAGCTTGTCTTGCAACCTCATCAGGAATGGCAGCTAAATCAATTAACCAGTCATTCTCTGGTTTAAGAATCAAGCTGTGAATTTTCCCACCTGCGATCGCTGGGCCGCGAAAATGGGCGGGATAAGCTGGGGAAGGAACCAAAACTAAATCACCAGGGTTAACGTAGGCGATCGCTAAATGGGTTAATCCTTCTTTAGAACCCAGCAATGGCAAAGCTTCGCTATCGGGATCGAGAACCACACCATAACGGCGATGATACCAATTAGTGATCGCACGGCGAAAACTAGCAGTGCCCTCAAAGGGCGGATAACCGTGATTGGCGGGATCTTTCAAGGCAGCGATCGCCGCTTCTACAACTGGTGCTGGTGTTGCACCGTCGGGGTTTCCCATACCCAAATCAATTAAATCTAACCCTTGTTCCCGTGCTTTCGCTTTTAGTTCATCTAAACGGGCAAATACATAAGGTGGTAGTTTTTGTATGCGTTCTGCTGGGACAATCCAATTTAAACTCATTCTTCAACCTCGTCACTGATTCCCTTGGGCGAAACTCGATTCATGTCTTTACTATCTATAGGTGCAGTGGTGGAAACCATTGCTGCCATCAACTGTTCTGGCGCGACTTTAAATGGAAGTCGATGGATGTCAGAATTAGGAACTAGAGCAATTTCGGCGGCTGTTTGTAACTCACCTAATGTAATATTCCCCAATCCCAAATCACTTAATTTTTGGGGTAGTCCAATTTCTGTGTAGAACTTTAACAACTGTTGTCGTGCTGATGCTGCTAGTTGATTGCCTTGTAGCATTTCTTCTAAACGCAGTTGCACCAAAATCCCAAAAGCGACTTTTTCGCCATGAATACTGCCATGTCCTGAAATATGAGTTAAACCATTATGCACGGCATGGGCAGCAACTGTGCGACACTGCGCCCCTCCAAGTCCTCCAACTACCCCAGCTAATAAAACACTTGCGTCTACGACTTCTCGCCAAACTTCACTACCTGGTTCTTTCAAAGCGGCGGCTGACTTTTGCAAGAGGATATCTCGCAAAACTCTTGCTTGTTGCACCGCAGCAATAATTAAGGTGTCTTGCAAATGCCCACTGCTAACAGAGGCTTCATACCACTTAGCGATCGCATCACCAATTCCAGCTACTAAAGTCCGTTGTGGTGCAGTTTGAATAAAGTCATAATCTAGTATTAGTAAATCAGGACAACGAGACAGTCCCACATCGTAGAGAAATGCCCCATTTTCCGAATAAACATTCGACAAGGCACTCCAAGCTGCACAGGTAGCCCCTGATGTCGGAATTGTCACCACTGGCAACTGTAACTGCTGCGCGAGTAATTTTGCTGTATCTAAGGCTTTGCCGCCACCAACACCAATAATCACATCAGCTTTATGTTCTTTTGCCTTCTTCTGTAAAGATTTCAGGCTAGCTTCGCAGCAATCTGCACCATAAGAAGCTTGAACAGGATGTAACTGTTGCGTTTCTAAAACTGGTTGCAAATTCTTTCGGCTGATGGCGAGAGTCGATTCACCTGCCACAATTAAGGGACGACTTCCCAAACAGGCGATCTCTGCTGCGGCTGCTTGCAATACCTCAGAACCACGGATGACTTTTGCCGGGGCAACTGTGAGCGTAAATAATGAACTAGAGGTTTGAGTAGACAAAGAAGGTTGAGTAGAAAGTTGATTAGACATATAATCTAGTTTGCCAAAACCTTGATATTTCTTAATCTAATAGACTTGCAAGCAAAGATACTTGTTGCCAAATTGCTACAAACTTGCATCTGACTCAACTAGGTTTTAACCGATCTAATCGCTAACTGGTTAAGCCATTTAACGACGTTGCTTGAATCTGTGATGTCCATTAGCCTGAAATTCCGAACTATCAAAGTTTTGAATAACCGTATAATTAATTAACATTACCACTCTCAGATTCTCAAGAAAAGTGATTGAGAACTGAATCGTCTGTCGATGGTCATTTCAGCTATGGCATAGATGCGTAAGGGTTTACAGATCGATGTCCGCTCCCACGCCGTTCCTTTTGGCTGCAAAAAATTCTAAAAATGTCAATAGTGGCAATTAGAATAACAACCGAAAAATCACAACTGTCACTATCCATTACCCGCACGCTGATCGATCTTTTTCCACAGTAAAATCACGAAAGTGTGAATATCTTAATCTAATAATAACTATTAATGTATCGGTAAATACAAAATAAATGATGTCATTCTGATAACAAGCATTGGGAATGAGGCATGGGGCATTGGAAAACTCTTCCCCATTCCCCATTCCCCATTACCCATTCCCTTAACCGTTAGATTTTGGCAATTGGGCGAATTTGTCTGTGTAAATTTCCACTGTGACTGGTGAATTTTGATGAGAAACTAGCGATCGCTTGGCCTCACCTAAGTAAACTGGTACAGAAACCCCTGGTTCCGGGTGAATAATGGTGCGGGCACGAACAGTCAACTTGTCGTCTTCCCGTGTACCTGAACGACCATAAGAAAAAAGATTACTAGCTGCTTGACGTAAAGTTGCTTCTAGTTGTGTGGGTGTAATTTGAGGTGATGTAGTAATAACGGCTTGTGTTGAGCCATTGTCATAAACTAAAGTGTACTTCGTTGCTCCTGGAATCACAGCCCGACTCAAAGGGACTATCGACAGTGCAAATAAACCACCTGTCAGCACCAGCATAAAGCCAGTCGTACCCACTAGCCGAAAGCGGATGCCCCATTTGAGAATAAAAGCCAAAACTGTTAAGGCAGCGAATACCAAGGTAGCGATACCTGACCATTGGGTGTACTGAAGAAAGTTAGCTGTTGTGAGCATAAGGTAGGTTATGGATGCGTCTTTTTTTTCGTTACCGACATACCCATTTTACCGAGAGCTTACACCATAGGGGTTGCCGTAATTCGCTTCGGTTAGAGAAAGTTATTTGTATGACGAGTCATTTATCATTGATCAAGATATAGGATTTTGAGTATATTTTTTCATAATTTCATCAATAGACATCTTGCAAAAGTAACTTTTGCAAGATGTCGGGGAAAGGTTAAAGGGTAAAGGGGAAGGGGAAATTTCATTCCTTTCCCCTTCCCCCACAAATGCCAAGAAGTCTAATGTAACCTTGTGTAATACAAACCATCAAAAGTATGAAAGCAAGAATTAAACAAACACTTGTACAAATTAGTTAGCTATTTCTAACACGGCGAAGATAACTACCAATAATTTACACTTCATCACTATTTGGATTTTTATTAAGACATAAAAAAACTCATTAACCTAATTTACATTGGTAGGAATGCAATAGGGTTTGAAAACAGATTAATCACATCTAAATTACTGTTGAGCGCAACCTTTATTAAAAATAAATGTAAAGAATAAGCATTTACCGTTTGGTTTATCTTTCAAGACTCAAAACGATATTTAAAACGGGCTAGTCCTAAAAGAATATCAATAATTATACATATACAAAAGGGCATCTACAAGAGATGCCCGTCATGCAGGAAAACCCTAAAGGGTTGTCCCTACACCTTCCCAACAATCAGCAACAGTGACTAATTAGGTATTAGTCACACTCACAGACGTGAATATAGTAATCTTATTAACTTCAAACTCTAAATGTCCCCAGTGCATACACTGAAAATAAACAAATAGTATTGTAAGTTGCTGTTTATCATTTCCTAACTAATTTGAACCAGATGTAAACCTGTCTTGTTCGTTATAACGATGTAATACTCCACAAATGGCAGCTAAAACTAACCATGAAATTACATTGAAACGGAAATCGAAGAGGGTTACATCTACTGTATTCAATAGAACCCACCCCACAAAGGCCAGAAGATAACTAAAATATATCAATCTATCTTCTGTTTTTATATATTTTGCCTTGCGTAATAATTGGATACCTGTAATCAAAATCCAACCAAGTAGGGCACAAAATAAAAAAGTACTAGGAAAACCAGTTTCAGCAGATAACATCAAAAACAAGTTATGGGGATGACCCAAGGGAATCTGCGTCTGCGCTTTGTAGAGTCCACTAAAACTGCGTAATCCCCAACCAGTCCAAGGATGTTCTTTGGCTAAAGACCAGGCAAACTCCCATTGAGTTTTTCGCATTAAAGCGACTGGTCTATCTGGATACATATCGTCATTTAATCTTGCCCAAAAAAAGGCAGGAACGTACTGGCGAAAAAATTGAGCGACTGGCGACGGAGCAAAAGCTGCCAAAAGCACGCTAGAGACGATCGCAGCGACCCCACCCACAAGAATGCGCCAGCCTTGGTAGAGTGCATAAGCTAAACAGGCAAAAATAGCGATCGTCCAGCCATTGCGTGAGTTAGTGAAAATCAAGGTAATGAAGTTTGTAATCACCACAACGGTTAAGAAGATTAAGGGAAGTGAATTCTTCCTTATACCCAATCCTCGATACAATCGCCATTGTTCTAGCCACAACCCTAAGCTAAGGATGAAAACTATTGTTAGATAAGCGGCAAAGGTGTTAGCGTGCAAGAAAAGTGAGGCTATGCGACCTGGCGGATTTCCTCCTGGTGCGATCGTCCAATTCAACACAACCCACAAAATCTCAAATTTCAAACTCCAGCCTAAAAATAACTGCCCCAAACCAAGAATTATCACTGGCATGGAACCGATCGCAAAAACCCAAGCCATTTGGCGCAATTGGACAAATGTTTGAATTAGGGCGCTATGGGCAACAAAAAGTAAAAAGAATGGTAATAAATTAAATAAGCCAAGGAAAGCTGCTGTTTTGTCATCGGCAAATCCAGCACTTGCGATTAGCAACAGACTCAAAAGGGCAAATCCCCAGTTGAGGGGGCGGCGATTAATTTTGTGGGATTGTTTCAGCCAAGTTATTAATGAGACAAAACCAATAGTCACAGCCCCCAACAATGGACTCAATGGGAAGATTAACAATGCCCATAGAGAGTAGTTCCAAGCAGATCGCCAGCGAGACTTGAAATAATAAGAAACCTTGTTCAAGCTGGCTCCCAACATTCCTCACGAGTGAGGCGAATTTGAGCTAATGCAAAAATAGTAGGAATGATCCGACCATAGTTAGTGGCGATCGCTCTCCATCCTAAATCTGCAAAAAACCAAGTCCACATCATGGGCCCAATCACGGCAAACATCGTGCGAGCTGCCCCATAACGAGCTGCACTCACCGTCATACCCCGTTGCGCCATTTGCATAGCTACATAGCTTTGAAATTGCGTTGCAGCTGCTTCTGTACCTGTAATCGCCGCTTGTTTAGCTACTTCATAAGTAGCAAAGTGGATGGCAAATTGACGAGCAATTTGCTTAAGTACCATTGGCTGGAGAAGTGAAGTAACCGCGATCGCACCACCGCCTTTGAAAAGCAAACCCAAGGGGTCAGGTTGTAATAAAAGTGGTAGCGGTTCTTTTAGTTCTGATTGCACAAGGTGACGCTGCACTCTGAGAGTCAATTTTTGCTTTTCCTGTTCAGGTAATTTTTTCCATACCTGTCCTAAGAGATGCAAAAATACTTCTGCTTCTAAATCAATAGTTGGCAGCTGATGAGAATAGGGAATTTTTAGATACTTACATACTTGAACTAAGGCTTGTCGGTAAGTTACCTGGCCTGTGCGTCCGCGTAATACCGTCATCCCATCTGCCGCCAAAAAGCGAAAGCGTCCCTCTAGTGCATCTAACCAAGCTTTACGGTCTTGGCTTTGCACTTCGATGGGTTCGGGTGTGTGTACATAGTCTAGGGGATTGAACTTACGACTAAATAAAATTGCCGTTAAATCTTGCAATTCTTCTTCGGTCGCTAACTCTAGCGCCGCCCTCATTTCATCCAATTTCCCTTCCTCCCTTCCGTGCAGCTTTCTGTACCTTATTCTACTATTAGCTTTCAGCAGTCATTAGTAGTAATTTTGTCCTTTGATAATAACAG
>NZ_JADEXU010000011.1 GCF_015206895.1 Nostoc sp. LEGE 12450
CCTGCTCCCCTGCCCCCTGCCTCTATTGCGCGGTGATACTACCAGAAAATAAAACTGCATGGAACTGAAAAATCACTGGTTTGCTGTAAATAAAGTTGTTTTACCACGACTACTACAGTGGGTGAATCTCCGGCCAGAGGAGAGTGAACGAACTCAGCTAATGTTTATTTTTTACACAACTGTATGTGTAGGATTGCGGTGGGCAGAAGACAGTACGGTGGCGCTGTTTTTGGATGAATATGGGACTCATCTATTGCCGTGGATGTATATTGCCAGCGCTGTTATGAGCGCAGCACTGGTTTTTTTATACTCTTGGCTGCAAAGGATTTTTCCCTTACGCCGGGTGATTGTAGCGATCGCACCTTGCATGTTGATGCCATTACTTTTATTAGTTTTATTACGTTGGGGATCTCATGTTTCTTACCTGGTAGTTATTTCGGCCTTTCTACTGCGGCTATGGGTAGATGCCCTTTATGTAGTCAACGATCTCAATACCTCCATCGTCGCTAACCAAATATTTAACATTCGAGAGATTAAGCGGACTTACCCACTGGTGAGTAGTGGACTTTTGGTAGCAGATGTAATTAGTGGCTTTAGTTTGCCTTGGCTAGTGCAATACACCTCGCTGAATAAGATCATCTTCATCGCCTGTGTGGTGATTTTATTCGGATCGGCGATTTTATTCTATTTAACAAACCACTATCGAGCGGCTTTTCCTGAAACTCCACAAAGACTAATTCCTGAAGAACAAGCTTCACGAGAGCGCTTTATTAAAAGTCCGCTGAAGCGCTATGTTTGGCAATTGTTTGCTTTTGTCGGTCTGTTGCAAGTTATTGGGTTATTAATAGATTTTCAATATCTGCGCGAACTCAAATCCAATATGAGCGACCGAGAACTCGCCAGTTTCTTGGGTCTTTTTGGTGGCATGTTGGGACTGTGTGAGTTGTTATTGCAGTGGTTTATTTCCAGCCGACTCATTGAACGGATGGGAGTATTTTTTACAGCGACACTTTTACCCATCACCGTAGGCTTTTCACTACCAGGAGTGCTGGTATTTTTGCATTTAATTCCAGCCATACAATCGCAAAGCTTTTTCTGGGGTCTGATAATTGTCAAATTTTGCGATGAACTTCTGCGCTATACCTTTGTCATGAGTAGCGGCCCCATCCTGTACCAACCGATTCCCGAGTCAATTCGCAGCCGGATGCAGACTTTATCTGGCGGAACAGCCGAAGCGATCGCTACAGGTTTGACAGGAGTACTAATTTTTGCAACTCTATTGTTTTGTAACCGTTTTGTACCCGTATCCCTGCAAAAGTGGGTATTGGTGGCAGAAACAATGCTGATAGCTAGCACCTGTTTAAAAGTAGTTTGGGAATTGCGATCGCGTTACGTTGAACTGTTAGTCTTGAGTGTGGCACGGGGTCAGTTGAGTGCAACCAATGTCGGCTTACGATTTTTCAAGCAAGGTGTAGTCAAAGCCTTGGGAGAAAAAGGCAGCGAGGCTGATAAACGCTCTTGTATTGAACTTTTAGCCCAAATTGACTCTCAAGGAGCTGCGGAAGTTTTAGCACCCCTGTTAGTTAAGTTAACCCCAGATTTGCAGCGCCAAAGTTTGGAAGTGATGCTGACAGCCGGTGCAAATCCCGCTTATCTATCCGCCATTCGTCCTTTGTTAGAACAACCCCAAGAAACTAACCCCGAAGTTTTCGCCCTAGCACTACGTTACGTTTGGCTAGCTGAACCAAATCCCAATTTAAGCATTTTAGAAGAATATCTTAACCCCCGCCAAAACTCACTCATCCGCGCTACCGCCGCCGCCTTAGTTTTACGTCAGGGAACGCCCATGCAAAAGGTAGCAGCTACCCAAACTATGCGCCGGATGTTGACTCATAAGAAAGAACGGGAACGGGTGAATGGAGTCAGAGCCCTTAGAGAAGCAGTTTATTTACAAGCGTTACGGATTCACATTCCGAATTTATTACAAGATGAATCGTTACGGGTGCGCTGTGCCGTATTGGAAATGATTGCAGCAACCCATTTAGAGGAATACTATTCGGCGCTGATTGCAGCACTTTATTACAAATCAACCCGTACTATAGCAATGTCATCCCTAGTGCGGCTGGAAAATGAAGCGATAGAGATGCTGTTGCGGTTAGCTAACAATATTTACAAACCAGAAGTAGTGCGGATGTACGCTTGGCGTACCATTGCTCAAATTGGCACTCAGGAAGCATTAGAGACTTTATGGGAAAACTTGGAGGCATCCTGGGGTATAACTAGGGATCATATTCTTCGGAGCTTACTCAAAATACATAAACAACCAGGAATTAGAGGTTTAGTAGATCGGTTTTATGAAAGTCGGGTAGAAAATTTAATTGAGCAGGAATTAAAGTTTTTAGGCGAGATTTATGGTGCATATATAGACTTGAAAATATTAGATGAAAAAGAAAATCATCAATCAAGTGAGAGGATTGTGATTGTCTCTGAGTTACTGCAACGCGCCCTTTTAGAATTGGAATTGGATGTCAAAGAGCGGCTGCTACTGTTACTCAGACTGCTTTACTCACCAGAAAAGATGCAGGCAGCAGCGTTTAATCTGCGATCGCTCTCAGTGGTAAACTTAGCACGGGGTTTAGAAATCTTAGAGCATACCGTAACTTTGCCTTGCAAGTCTCTGTTACTGAATATTTTAGATAACCGACCGCAGTCAGAAAAATTGCAACATCTTGTAGAAGCCAAGATTGTAGAATATGAGAATATGCTAGTTAGTGATCGCCTCCACAGATTGCTGATGTTAGGTAACTTCCTTTCTGATTGGTGTCTAGCTTGTTGTTTCCATTTTGCTCAAGTGACTCGGATTAGACTTACCAGTTCTGAGATTTTAGTAAGTTTGCGTCACCCAACAGGGTTTGTTAGAGAAGCTGCGATCGCATATCTAAATATGGTTTCACATCGCGTTCTCCTGCAAATCTTACCCCAGTTACAAAAAGATCCACATCCTTTGGTGGCCGCTCAAGTAAAGGAGTTACTCGAAAAATACCAATTCAATCGCTACGAATAAACCTAACTGCTTACAAGTGCCATCACTTTGTGGCCACATTTGTTTGTAAAACTGTAGACAAATCAATCACCAATAAAAGCTTTGCAGGTTCATCAATGCTTTTGGGAGGCAAACAAAATGGCTTCTGGTCAACTTCAACACGCTATTGGTATATTTCGCGATCGCCAAATTGCACTACAGGCGCTCGACGAACTAAGAAGTAGTGGCTTTCCGATGCATGAGATTTCCGTAATCACTAAAACACCCAAGCTTAATGAGCAACTTGACAGTTCCGACACAAGTGAAAGTACTATCACTCCTGCTGAAGGTGCTAGGGCGGGTGGATTAGCAGGTGCTAGGGTGGGAGGTTTACTTACCTTGGTTGCGGGTTTGGGTATTTTGCTTATTCCTGGTTTTGGCCCAGCACTAGCAGCGGAGTCTGTTTTAGGCACACTTTTAGGAAGTGGAGCTAGTGCAGCAGCTGGCGGTCTTATTGGCGCGCTGCGGGGTTGGTTTCTTCCTGAAGAAGCCGCCAAACTCTATAATGACCGAGTATTTCAAGGCGATTATTTAGTGACAATAGAAAGTACAGAAGACAATATCCATCAAGCCGAACCAATTCTGAAGCGTTTTGGTATTCAGGAATGGCGTATTTTTGATATTCCCAGAAGTTGAACGTATATCAATACTTCTCGGTTAAGGGGAAAAGGGGAAAGGGAAAAGGGAAAGAAAAAACCCTTAGCCCTTACCCTTTAACCTTTTCCCCAAACTCGATTCCGAGTTAAAAATGCTTAACCGAGCAGTATTGGAACGTATATCTCTACTTTCCTAACTTGTAAAGTGGAATAGAAAGATCAAAAAAAGTAAAAAGAGCAGCTATGTACGTACTAATAGGTGGAGCCGGCTTAGTGGGCTTAAGTTTAGCCCAAAAACTAGTAGAGCTAGGACATACTGTTGCCGTAATTGACGTTGACCCTATTGCTTGTCGTTATGCCCGTGAACAAGTAGGAGCAATGGCTTTTGAAGGCAGTGCTGTAAGTACAGAAGTATTGCTAGAAGCTGGGATTCGCAAAGCAGGCTCTTTGGCAGCTGTCTTAAGAAGTGATGCTTTAAACTTGGCAATGGTAACTCTTGCTAAACACTATGGTGTCACCCATATTTTGAGTCGGATGCGCCACCCAGATTTTGCCGAACCACTGCGGATAGCTGGAGCTAACCATATCATCAGTACTGTGGAACTATCAGTTTCAACAATGGTGAATGCCATTGAGTATCCCCAAGTGGAATCAATGATGCATTTTGAGCAAGGACAGATTGAGGTTCTGAAACTTGCCATCCCAAACAATTGCTATGTTGCCGGTCGTAGTGTTGCCGAAATCGCTCAGGATGCCCGATTTCCTAGTGGTTCGCTAATTATTGGTTATCAATCCCATCCCCACGAAGATTTGATGATTCCTAACGGCAGTACAATACTGGAACCTCATTCAACAGTGTTGATTGTGACTAAACCAGGATCTTTACATCAAGTTATTGATTTTATTGAGCAAAGATGTTAAGCGTAGTCCCGACTGAAACTATTTATTAAGTGGGATTAGCTAGAAATGTATAAAAAATGGGTGTAAATAGTTTTGATGAAGCTTTATTCATATATTTTAGCGATCGCTGTTATTTTTCTGGCATCTTGTCAATCAACAAATATTTCACCCAAATCACAACCCGATGCTATTCAAGCAACTCCAGTTCAAAAAATAGTAACGCTAGATCAGAATTTTAAGATAGCAAGCGGTCAAACTGTTTATGTTCCTGTCTATTCACATATCTATCATCACAATAAACAGGAGATTTTCGAGTTAGCCGTTACACTCAGTATTCGGAATACAGATTTGACCAATCCAATCGTTATTACTTCTGTGCGCTACTACAACTCAGAAGGGAAATTAGTCAAACAGTATTTGGAACGTCCTATTCAAATTGATGCGCTAGCTTCTACAGATTTTTTTATAAATAGAAATGACACCAGTGGAGGTTTAGGTGCAAACTTTATTGTCGAGTGGGTAGCCCAAACACAAATATCCGAACCTATAGTGGAGGCAGTCATGATTGGTACTGACTTTCAGCAAGGAATCTCTTTTATCAGTCCTGGTAGAGCGATTAAAAATCAAAATAACAATAAGCGATCGCCTTTAAAATAATTTGTAATGATGCTCTCTACAAGACGTTAAAAGCGTAGCTTGCTTCTCTGTAAGAGTACGCAAAAGCCAACATAATTCGGAAGTTCCTCGTTCCCATACTTCGCATCAGAATGCATTCATTGAGTCAGAGACTCAATCTCTAGGTGAAGGCAATACAGTTCAGATTAGCCCAAAATCCTCATGTAGAGACGCGATTTATCGCGTCTTCAAAGACCAATCATCTACACCCATAACCCTTAATTTAAACGTATTGGTTCATCAACTAAGCTCAAAGGTTCATCGATAAAGCTCAAAGGTTCATCAACGAAGCCCAAAGTTTCATCGACAAAGCTCAAAGGTTCATCAACGAAGCTCAGAGGTTAATCGACAAAGCTCAGAGGTTAATCGACAAAGCTCAGACTATTCCCCATGCCCAATTCCCAATTCCCAATTCCCAATTCCCAATATTTAATCATCATCTAACTTCAGCAATTGTTCATCAAGATTTTGTATCCGCCCGCGCACAATTTCTTCTGAGAGAATTCGCTTCCGCATCGCCTCATTGAGCGCTCCTTTTTCTGCCAGCAGTAAACGGCGGCGAATGGCATCAAGTTTAGCACTGTTGCCAGTTTTGCCCTCTACATCATCAGGACGACGATTATAAAGTTCCCGCAGTATCTTTTCTGCGCCAGCGATTCGCACTTGATAAGCTGAACGCATCTCTTCATAAACAGCTTTTGGTAAAACCCCTGATTTCAACAAACTATCTAATTCATCTTGTGCTGCCTTACCTGTCATCAACTGGGCTTGCAATTCTTCAACTTGTTGTTGAGCCTCTGAAAAATTAGATAATTTTAAGCGTTTTACCACCAAAGGCAAACTTAAACCCTGTCCAACTAACGACACCAGCACACTACCGAAAACTAAAGCGATGAGAACATCTCGCCCTGGTAGTGTTTCTGGTAAACTCAACGCCAGAGCCATCGAGAGCGAACCTTTGATATTACCTAAAAAGAGTAAATGTTGCCAGCGCAAAGGAATTGGGCGGTCAATCAAACGAATCCCTGCTAGCAAAGGATAGACTGTAAGAACTCGCCCAACTTGATAAGCCAAAACAGCAAAGAGAATTGCAGGTAAAGTTCTCCAGAGCGTTACCAGGTCTATTTCTACACCAATTAGCAGAAAAATAAAGGTGTTGACAGTAAAACTGGCATATTCCCAGAAACTCAATAAGGTGATGCGACTAGAAGCAGAAGTATTCTGAGAAAGCCCTAAATTACCGAAAATTAATCCAGCGACAACTACAGCCACCGCACCCGATACACCAAGAAATTGCCCAACTTGAAAAGTTCCCAATGCAACTGCAACTGTCAGTAACAAGCTGCTAAGGGCATCATCTAAACGGGCGAATACAGGTATGCTCAAGTAGCCCAAGACTAACCCTACTAGGCAGCCTCCTAAAGAGATAAATAGCAGTTGTTGGATTCCCTCTATAAATGTGAGTGAACCTGTAGAATATACTTGCAAAATTAGGTTGAAGGAAACTAGAGCAGCTGCATCATTAAATAAAGTTTCTCCTTCAACGATGGTGGAAAGCCGGGAAGGTACTGGTATTTCCTTAAAGACGGCAATCATAGAAACTGTATCAGTGTTTGCCAGAATTACTCCGACAAATAACGCAGGTATCCAACTCAGTCCCAGCCCAAATTTTAACAGGGCGGCAATAATCCCACTGGAAAGCACAGCCCCAGGCCCAGCTAGTAAGGCAATTGGTTTAAACGTGCTGCGTAGGCGGCTGACATCTGTATTAATGCCAGCTTCAAAGATGAGAATTGGCAGGAAAAGATTCAAAACAAGGGTTGGATTTAAACCAATCGGACGAGACAACAATTCAGTGATTGGTAAACCTGCCAATACTAAACCGGTGACATAAGGGATTCGCAACCGCCGGGATAGCAAAGCTACTCCTGTAGCAAGCAGCAAAAGAATAATTGAAACTTTAACTAATTGAGTTACATCCACTATTACGTTTTAGAAAGTTAGTTTGACTTGACTGATAGATTCTCTCTTCATTCATGCCAAATTAGCAACTTTAACGTGTGGGTTCCGAACTTCTAATTTCCTCTACTTCAGCAACTTCAAAAATTAAAGTGAATGCTTGCCCCATCTCTCGCTTGATAAATTCTTCTAATAATTCTACTTGCCGAGGTGTAACAGGTTCCCTTGCCCGGACACTTAAACGGACTTCTGGGGGATTTGTCAACCAATTAGTATTACTGTTAAGTAACTGCAATCGCCCAAAGGTAACAGTTCGGTTCAATAATGCTTTTCGCAAGCTGGTTTCCAGTTGTGCTTGTCGTACAAGTCGGGCAAAGCTGACTCCCAAGGGAATTAGCAGGATAGCTGTCAAAGCCATAGTCCAAATTAGGGGTTGACGGGCCCGCGCCATTGAAGTGTAACCTGCTACCACAAATGTCACCATACAGGAGAGGGCAATACCTAGCAAGTTGGTGAGATAAAGTAGGGTTGCTCCGAAACTGAGTGACCAATTGCCTTGTGCCAAGCCTAAGCCAATCACACAGACGGGAGGCATGAGGGCAACAGCGATCGCAGTTCCTGCTAAACTACCAGAGATTTTCGTCTCAACTTTCGCGTAGCCACTAATACCACCAGCCACTACCGCAATTCCCAAATCTAACAGCGTTGGTCTTGATCGGGCCAGCACTTCACTACCGTAACTAGGCAATCCTACCAGCCAGCCCAGAGCCGAGGCGATCGCTACCGCTAACAGCGTGCCCACTGCTACAGCAATTAGTCCCTTGCGAAACAAAGTAATATCTGCTTGCAAAGCACCAAAAGCTAACCCGCGAATCGGCAACATTAAAGGAGCAATAATCATCGCACCAATAATTACAGCTGCACTGTTAGACAATAAACCCAAAGTTGCGATCGCACAGGAGCTAATTATCAAAATTATGTAAGCTGAGTCTAGAGTTGATTCAGCCAGCAACTCTGTTTGTAGCTGTTGAATTTGCTCCGGTTGCGAACCCCGGCGGCGGAAATTTTTAAATCGGTCTCGAATGTTATTACCCAAGACCTTCCTCCTGAATGCTTGGTTATCTCTAATTAAAGTTTCCCATTGAACCGGTGTCATCTGAAAATAGTCAGATGATGATAAATGTAAAGCTATACCAGGAATTTTCCTATGGTGCTTGAATCTGCGATCGCTGAGGAAGTTATTACAAATAATCTCAAGCAGTTTCTGTTGGTACTTTCGGTATCTTTAGGTGTGGCGACACTACCGCAGGTATTTAGCTGGTTTCGCAATATCCCTTACACCTTACTACTGGTGATTGTCGGGTTAGGTTTGGCGTTTGTTGATGTCCGTTTAGTAACCCTTTCTCCGGAATTAATTTTGTTCATTTTTTTACCACCTCTGCTATTTGAAGCTGCATGGAATTTGAAATGGGCAGAATTGAAGCGGGATTTAGTGCCGATTTGCTTGTATGCAGTGTTCGGGGTGGTAATTGCGATCGCCGGAGTAGCGATCGCTCTCAATCAATTCATTGGTATTTCTCTAACTACAGCTTTACTCATCGCAGCCAGCCTGTCTGCAACCGATCCTGTTTCTGTCACCGCTTTGTTTCGTGAATTGGGCGTAGATAGTCGTCTTGTCACCTTAATGGAAGGCGAAAGCTTATTCAATGATGGTATGGCTGTAGTTGCCTTTAGTTTTTTGGTGGCCTTATCTTTGGGAACTGTCGAATTGGAATTCCAGCCAATTTTATTGCAGTTATTTACAGTTGTTGGCATCGGTGTAGGGATGGGAGCTTTCATTGGATTTGGTATTTCTTACCTCACCCAGCGCTTCGATTTGCCCTTAGTAGAACAATCCTTAACCCTAGTTTCCGCTTACGCCACTTACCTGATTATTGAAGACTTAGGTGGTTCTGGGGTAATTGGAGTTGTCACCACAGGTTTGATTTTAGGCAACTTTGGCTCTCGTATCGGCATGAATCCCCGCACCCGGATTATTGTCTCCGAATTTTGGGAATTTTTGGCGTTCTTTGTTAACTCCATTGTCTTCTTGCTGATTGGCGACCAAATACGCTTTGCTAGTTTGGGCGAAAACTTGCAAATCATTATGGTGACAGTGGCAGCAATGGTTTTGATGCGGGCAGTTGCTCTTTTGATTCTCAGCAAATTGAGTACTAGCATTACCAAATCGGATATTTCTTTACCAGAACAAACTATCCTATGGTGGGGCGGGTTACGCGGTTCGGTTTCCATTGCCCTGGCATTGAGCGTATCGACTATACTGCCAGAGCGAGAAAAAATTATTGCTACGGTATTTGGAGTAGTTCTATTTACTCTACTTGTTCAAGGATTGACCATCAAACCTTTGTTGGAAAAACTCAATTTGCTAGGTGATGCACCCTTACGTGAGGAATATTTAGAATTAGTTGCCCGTCATATTGCCTTAGAACGGGTTTTGCAACACCTCCAAGCAGACAAACGCCCCGGTATCGACCCAGAGTTTCGCCGTTATCAGGAAACATTAATCAAAAGCGAACTTGCAGATTTACGGACAAAAATTGACAATTTACAGGATGAATATCCCAATCTTCAGAACTTTACAACAGAACAATTCCGAGGAGAACTGCTGGCAATTGAAGCAGATACTTATGCAGAATTTGTTAAGTCTGGTCGGTTAAATAAAGAATTAGCATCTATGCTTGAGGATGTTTTGTAGATTGAGGCTCCCTGCTCCCTACTTTTTCATTAATCCCCTTGCGGATGTTCATCCCACAAGGTTGTTATTTCCCGTAAACTCTGATGATTGCCATTACCCAAAATCAGATGATCTAGTACCGGAATGCCCAAAAGCTGCGCCCCTGCTAACAACTGGCGCGTCAATTCTATATCTTCATGGCTAGGTTCAAGGTTCCCAGAAGGATGGTTGTGGGCAACTATTGCCCGCGTTGCGCCTTGACGAATAACTTCCCGAAAAATATCACGCGGAGAGGCTAGGGTTTCGGTTGCTGTGCCAATGGTAATTACTTGCGTACCCAGCAAGCGATTCTTAACATCTAATAGCACCACTGCAAAACGTTCTTGTGTCTGCCACATCAAATCTTGACTGAGGGTAGCAGCAGCAGCAAGTGGGCTATCAATCAATGTTCCGTCATTCGGTCGAGATTGAAAGGCGCGTTTGCCCAATTCAATTGCTGCTAATATACTTGTTGCCTTCGCTGGGCCAACACCAGAAATTTGCATCAACTCTACGGGGCTAACTTCTCGCAAAACTGCCAAAGGATCACGTTGGTGTTTGCCTAATTCACTCAAAATAAATTGTCCCAAACCCACAGCAGATAGTTTTCCTGGGCCTTGACCAGTGCCTAGAAGAATTGCGATTAACTCTGCTGTGGCTAAAATTTTTGCACCATGCGTCATTAATCGCTCACGCGGACGCTCATTTGTAGGTAGGTCGGCAATTCTGAGGCAATAGGTCATAAACAAAGAAAATCGTCACCACACATCCAACTATCCTTATTTATCCCTTGTTTGCTTCCCAAATCATATTTAATTGAGAAAATCTTTAACCTTGGTTAGTTTATATGGGTAATTTCATTTGCAACTTTCCCAGGGAATACTAAAAATAATATGATTTAGGGCGATGCCTACGGCAGTAAACTACGCTACTATGTTTGACGATCTATTCAACAATCTCAAAGGTTTCATTGACTCTAAAATTCAAGAAGTCGGTAACGATTTGCAAAAGCGCTTCGGCATTCCTGAACCCACAGAGCCATTTGTGCTGATTCGTCGATTCACATCTGCCGATTCCACAGTGACAAGGGGAGGTATTGCAATTGTCGGAGAAAGCTGGCGAATTGAAGCCTATGACGACAATACTCAGCAGTTAATGATTAGTACAGATCCTTTGCGAAATGTCATCTTGTTTGAAATTGCATCGCCCGATGTCCAAGAGTGTGTTCTTGCTTGTCAATTTAACGCGAAAGCGCTAGACACAGAAAAACCAATTAAAGTGAGTTTAGGTTTACGTAGACCAGGACAATGGGGCGAAATGAGAACAACTTCATGGTCTACAGGAGTTTCACCAACGGAAAATTTTAAGTCTTACGAAGCGCGTGCCCATTTTAAAAAAGAAGCCGATGCTGCCAAAGTTCAAATTAGTGTGCAATTTGAGAGTAGTGGCATTCTTGAGATTAGAGATATTGAACTGCTGCAAGCACCCGTCAACCCACAATCATGAGCAATATCTAAAGTTTGAGTAGCATAAATATAGTGCGATCGCATAATTCAACAGCCCAACACTATACGCGATCGCAAACCCATTAAACCCCTTCATCTTCGCTGATTATTGATGAATTTGTGTCGCTTTCAGCATGTGGTAGGTAATGATTAGCTGGGTGAGGGCCAGAGGATAACTTTGCAGTGTTTCTCCAGTTGTACCAGCAATTTTACCCAGTTCAGGATTACTTTCGCGATCGCAAAGATTTCGGAGATGGGGCATATCAGAACAAATAATATGCTCTAGCTTATTGACCTGTTCTAAGGTTGCATGACCATCAACTTCTAAGACATCCACAGGCTTACTCATATCCCTGTCTAGCCCCAGGCGGATGGCTGAGTCAGAATTACCATAACTAGAATTGGTAATTACGGTGAAATCTGGATGGGGAATTGTCGGACGCAGTACCAATCGCACATTTAGGTGTCCATTGGTTTCATCATCTTCATCAGTCGGTGGATAGAAACTAATGACTATATCAGACCATTGCCTTTGTGGACGAATAAACTGTGATGAGTCTGGTTCGCGCTTTTCTAATTCTGCTAGCACCTGTTCAGGTGTGTACCCCCGCTTTTGCGTATCTCGCTTGACTTTCCACCTAGCACGTAATTCTTCAGGAGGCGCAAGGTAGACTTTCACATCGTAAGAATCACGGGCGGCACGAGTAGAATAACCGAGTAATCCTTCAATAATGACGAATTTACTTGGCTTGATATACTTAGGTGCCTCAAATGTCCCTGTTTTATGGCTATAAACTGGCTTAAGAATTGGTTGCCCTGTGCGTAGCAGCGACAGGTGTTGCTGCATAATATCCAGATGGTTGCAGTCCGGGTGGAGGGCAGTGATGCCAATTTCTGCACGTTGTTGGCGATCGTAACGGTGGTAATCATCTGTACAGATGATTGTGACATTTTCTGGGCCGAGTGCCTGAGCGATTCCCCGCGTTAGTGTTGTTTTCCCAGCAGCGCTGTCGCCGACAATACCAAGAATTATTGGACGGCTCATCATACCTCCCAGAATAAAAGTAAGTTTATTAATACAATTTCCCTACAATAGTTTTAATTCTAGAAGGGTTTAGGCAAGTAACTCAAGCAAAGCCTTGGTATGCAATATCTCTACATATAAAATATCTATGCGCTGGTTTATTGCCATCTACATAGCTGATAAGTCAAAAGAGGCAAGGGGGCAGTGGGAAAGGGAAAAAGGTTAAAGGGGAAAAAACCTTATATATCCTGCCTTTCACTCCTTTTGCCCTTAACCTTTTCCCTTTAACCTTTTCCCTTTAACCTTTTCCCTTTAACCTTTTCCCTTTAACCTTTTCCCTTTAACCTTTTCCCTTTAACCTTTTCCCTTTAACCTTTTCCCTTTAACCTTTTCCCTTTAACCTTTTCCCTTTAACCTTTTCCCTTTAACCTTTTCCCTTTAACCTTTTCCCTTTAACCTATCTTTTACTGAGCGGTATCACTATTAAACTAGAGCGTACACTTTCGCTTCCCAGGGGAAGATGCCTTCTCTGCCTACCCATTCTGATGGAACTATCCGTTCTTGAGTAATTTCCTTCCACTGCTTGCCAACTGGGGTTGCAGGCCAATTCGGGACTCTGTACTCAGAAGCAGGAGGAGTGCCGTAGTCAGAGAAATTCGCCACTACAACTACTAATTGATCGGCTTTATTACCACGTTGCCAGACTAGAACTCGCTTACCCTCATTAAAGTCAACATGAATAAATTTGGTATCATTCACAGCTAAAGCATGAGAAGTTTTACGCAAGCGAACCAACCTCGCAACATATTGGAAAATTCGTTGCCGCCAATCATCTTTCACACGGCTGTAGTTAACTGGGTCAATTTGCTTATGATCGTCTGTTGGAGGCAAATCTTGTTGATCGGCAAATTCATCTCCGGCCAGGATCATGGGAATTCCTACAGAGGTAAGCAGGGAAACAAATGCTAACTTAATACGCGGTTCAGTATCAGCAATTCCATTACTAACCAAATAGCTAAAGAAACGCTCGTTACCATAACCACCAACATCATGGGAAGTTATATAGTTTACCGCCTGAGAACCATCTGTAAAGCCTAAGTTTCGGCAATCAATTAGTTTGCGAATACTCCACTCAAAGCTGGGTTCATCCCAGGCATTCTTACCTAAAATTACTTGTCGGATGATTTGCTTAAACTTTTCATTCCAAAGTCCATCCAGACGATTTTGTTGGATAAGAGATAGGGGTACACTCAACTCTTCGCCAACTACGAGGAAGCGAGACGCTCCTAACGTCGCTACCGCTTCGCTAACGCCACTTCCGCCTCTTTTGTCCCAAAGTGTGCGGGCAAAATCCTTAAATTCTTGCAAAAAGTCATAGTTGGCAATATTGTTCACGCTATCCAACCGCAGACCATCAACCCGATAGTATTCTAACCAGTGGGCAATATGGGCTTTTAAGTATTCACGGGCTGGCACAAGCCTTGACTTTTGCCCAGTAATGGGATTATAGCCCTCTACCCAATAGTTGTACTTAAATAAGTCCCCACCAAAGCCATCTCTTGACCCTTGTTCTGGATCGCCACTGGCCCATTTGATGTAAAATTCCAAAAAATTAACGTTATGGTAAGGATTATTCCGCGAAAATGCCATTACCACATCCACAAAAAAGCGCAACCCTTGCTGATGGCAGGCTTTAATCAGGTTAGCTAAATCAGTTGAAGCAGTAGGTGCTGACTGGCTATCTGGACGGCCTAAGTCAAAATCTGCTGCAAAATAATTTGCTGTACCATAGCCCCAATTGAGATTATCATCGCTGTCTTCTGGTGGCAGAAGTTCTAAGGCGTTGATTCCCAGTTCCGCAAGATGAGCGCGGTTATTCAAGGCGGTGAGCATGGGAAAAGTAGGAGCGATCGCTTCTGGTATTAACAGTGCCAGTACATCACGAAATGTCCCGACTCCTTCTTCAATCAATCCATTTGGGTTAATCTTTGTCCATCGGGTCGGTAATTCGTAAATCACCAGTTGATTATTGGTTGGCAGTGTCTCTAAAGGAGCATCGCCTTCCCAATTTACAGTTTGCCCTTCGGGATCACAGGGAATCAACGTCCCATTTTGATAAAGCACGACGCTTGCCGGATCGAAGCTATTAACACCTCCCGATTCTGGCGGTGTTGGTGCAGGAAAGCGCCGATCTACAGTCGTCGCTGTTGGATCTGTACAGTAGAGAATTTGGTTAGCATTGGCAGCTGCGTAGGGTTCTGAGTTGCGGACTTTAAACCAGTAAAAGTATACCTGTCCTTCAGTCAGACCAGATTCTTTAGCCGAAACTTCCCACAATTCTGGAAATTCTGCTGATTGACGAAGCGGAATTTCTTTAAATTGAGATAATCTGTCTGGGCTTTCGGGAGTAGTGTTACCAATGTAGAGAGTGGGAGCTAGTTCTGAAGCACCGACACGCCACAAGACAAAATGAGTTTTTTTACGGCTTAATAGATCGATAGGCATTAGAAAACCTCTAAGTCATGAAAGTTCAGCTATGAAGTTCTTACACAACAGCCGAGCGTTATTCCAGATGATAAGTCGGTCGGCGCAATTAAAGCTAACTGGCAAAGGCTGTCATTTGTCTTTTGTCACTTGTACTGAGCGAAGCCGTACCACTTCGTGGAAGCAAGCTACGCGTAGCGTCTCGCAGAGAAGTATTTGTCATTGATAAGGGCTTTAAGCCTAAAAAACAGATAATTAGTCTGTGGGGTTTAGGTAAAAGAAAAACGCACGTTATGACCACTCAAACACTAGGAATTGAACAAAACCTTTATGACTATTTACTATCAGTCTCTCTCCGAGAACCAGAAATTTTAACCCAATTGAGGCAAGAAACAGCCCAGCATCCAGTAGGTAGAATGCAGATTGCTCCTGAACAGGGGCAATTTTTGGCGTTACTGGTGCAGTTACTAAGAGCGAAAAAAACTTTGGAAGTTGGGGTATTTACAGGTTATAGTTCCCTGGTGGTAGCTTTGGCGTTACCGAGTGACGGCAAGGTGGTAGCTTGTGATGTGAGTGAAGAATTTACAACGATCGCTCGGCGTTATTGGCAGCAAGCTGGAGTGGCAGATAAAATTCAACTGCACATTGCCCCAGCTTTGGAGACTTTAGATCGTTTACTGGCAACGGGAGAAGCGGAAACCTTTGATTTTGCTTTCATCGATGCAGACAAGAGCAACTATGATGCTTACTATGAGCGATCGCTGCAATTAGTGCGATCGGGGGGACTAATTGCGATCGATAATGTCCTCTGGTCAGGCAGGGTTGCCGACCCCCAGGTGCAGGATAATAGAACTAAAAGGATTCGTGCCTTTAATCAAAAGCTGCATCAAGATCAGCGAGTTAGTCTGAGTTTAGTAGCGATCGCAGATGGTTTGACTCTGGCACTGAAAAAGTGATGTCTTTCTAACTTTTCTAAAACCCAATCCGCTTAGGTTAATACTTAACTTTCCTTAATCTTGCTTAAAAATAAGCAAGTTTTTTGAAGTAAGCAGTATTAAATTATAGTTTAAAAAACTGTATTATTAGAATCTTTTTTTAAGTATTTATTCGGTTGTATATTATTAATAGGTCAAAATAGATGAATTTATCTAGTAATTGTTTAAACTTTAATGACCGTGGAAGATATTCTGCAAGCAGTAGAAACAATTCTGCAAGACAAGCCTCTTGCTTCCATTCAGTACTTTGTGCTGTCTCAGTCGTGGTTGGGCAAAACTTATGGTGAAATGGCAGAGGAATCAGGCTACCGCGACAATTACATCAAGGAAGTTGGCTCTGAGTTGTGGCAAGACCTTTCCATCGCACTTGGAAAAAAAATAACCAAAAAAAATCTGCATTTAGCCTTGAAGAAATACCTGCAAGACGAAATAGGCGATCGGGAAAATCAGAGCCAACAAGAATTCAGTGAAGAATCTAACTTAGAAATGGTGTCTCCGGACTCGTTTTCAGCAAGCAAAATTGAATTTCCTAGCGGCCCCGTACCACTGGGTTCTCCTCTTTACATCAACCGCCCCCCTCTGGAAGAACTTGTTTGTAACGAGATTTTATACCCTGGTTGCTTAATCCGAATCAAAGCACCTAGAAAGACAGGAAAAAGTTCGCTGCTCAACCGAATGATTGCTTATGCTAGAGAGCAAGGTTATCAAATCGTCTATTTGGACTTTCAAGAAGCCGATCAAGACGTTTTTGCTTCTCTTGATAAATTTTTGCGTTGGTTTTGTGTAAATGTCAGCAGACAGTTAAATCTTCTTCCCTGTCTAGATGATTTTTGGGATACGGAAATGGGCAGCAAGGTAAGCTGCAAAATCTATTTTGAAGCATATATACTGCAATACATTGATAATAGTCCTCTAGTTTTGGCTTTAAATGAAGTCCATCGAGTTTTTGAACATCCCAATATTGCCCAAGATTTTCTGCCAATGCTGCGATTTTGGCATGAACAAGCAAAGCAGGATCAAATCTGGCAAAAACTACGGATGGTGGTAGTTCACACCACAGAAATTTATATTCCACTAAAGCTTAACCAATCGCCTTTCAATGTTGGGATCACAATTACGCTGCCACCATTGACTCTCAATCAGGTACAGAATTTAGCATTGTCTTATGGATTAAATTGTGCAGCCGACTCCGAAGAGGCAAAACACCTTGCACCCTTACAAGCAATGGTAGGAGGACATCCTTATTTGGTGAGCCTTGCGCTTTATCATCTATGTCAGGAGGAAATGACATTAGAGGTATTACTAGAAACTGCATCTACACCAGTGGGAATTTACAGTCAGCATTTACGGGAACTGTTGAGCTTACTGCAAAAAGACCCAAAATTAATGTCAGCTATGCAACAGGTAATTACAACAGATGAAAAAGTAGAGCTAGACGCGATCGCTGCTTACAAGCTAGAAAGTATGGGTTTGGTTAAACTCAACGGCAATCAAGCTCATGTTATGTGTGAGTTATATCGCCTTTACTTTAGCCAACAGCTTGGAAAGCACTCAGGATAGTAATTGTTCTGGTAAACTGTTGAAAGATAAATAATCAAAATAAGTAATTCTCGTTCTTAATATGAATTTTATCAATTGTCCCGACACAAATTTATTTATTCAGGACGGGAACTAATTTAAAATTTTAAATAAAATGAACAGTTATCGATATCAAGTTGGTGGCACTTTAACTAGTGATGCTCCTAGCTATGTTGAGCGCAAAGCGGATGTGGAACTCTATGAAGCCTTAAAGCAGGGCGAATTTTGCTATATCCTAAGCAGTAGGCAGATGGGCAAATCTTCGCTTATGGTAAAAACCAAGCATCGCTTGCAACAAGAAGGCTTTAGATGTGTCACTATTGATATGACTAATATTGGTTGCGAAAATATAACTCCAGAACAGTGGTATAAGGGAGTTGTAGGTGATTTGTGGCTAGGTTTTAAACTGTTAGGAAAAGTCAATTTAAAAACCTGGTGGCAAGAAAAAAATGATATTTCTTTGCCACAGAAACTTAGTCGATTTATTTCAGAAATTCTGTTAGTTCAGTTTCCTAACGAAAGGCTATTCATTTTTATTGATGAAATTGATAGTATTCTCGGTCTCGATTTCTCTGTGGATGATTTTTTTAGCTTGATTCGGTTCTGTTATAACCAACGAGCAATTGATCCAGAGTATGAGCGGATTACATTTGCAATTTTCGGTGTTGCTACACCTTCAGACTTAATTTTATATCAAAATCACATTACACCGTTTAATTTTGGTAAAGCTATCCGAGTAAATGGTTTTACATTTGAAGAAGCTCAAACACTATCTTTAGGACTGGATATTAAAGAAAATCATCCCCAAAAAGTTTTGAAAGAAGTATTAGCTTGGACAAAAGGGCAACCATTTCTGACTCAAAAGCTGTGTCGGTTACTTGTCAGTTTATCTCAAGATGATGGGGGTAGAAAGTTAAAAATTCCCCCTGGCACAGAAGAATTTTGGATAGAAAATGTGGTGCGATCGCACATCATCGATCAATGGGAATCACAAGATGAACCGGAGCATTTGCGGACAATTCGTGATCGCATCCTCAGAAACGAACAAATTGCCGCCAGATTGCTAGGAATTTATCAGCAAATCCTCCAAGGAGTGGAAGTAGCAGCCGATGATAGTCGAGAACAAGTAGAACTATTGCTGTCTGGCTTGGTGATTAAAAAGCAAGGTTTTCTCCAAATTAAAAACCGAATTTATGAAGAAGTTTTCAATTTAGAATGGGTTGGAAAAAAATTAGCTTACTTGCGCCCCTACTATGAAAACTTCAATGCGTGGATAGCCTCAAAAGAAAATGATAAATCTCGCTTATTGCGCGGACAAGCCTTGATTGATGCCCAAACCTGGGCACATGGCAAAAGCTTGAGCAACTTAGATTATCGATTTTTAGCTGCTAGTGAAGAATTAGATCGGCGAGAAATGCAACAAGCATTAGAAGCCGAACGTGCCAAAGAAGTTGAAGCACGACTTGCAGAACAACAAAAAAGACTAGCTCAACAAAAGAAAACTTCTACAATCGTAACACTCTTGCTCGCAGGTATGACAATCAAATTGGTGATTTCTATAATGTGGGGAGTATCGCTTTTACGAAAGATTGACGCTTTAGAATCCCAGTTAAAATGCACCCAAGTAGGACATCAAGGCAAAGTAATAACTGCAAATTCTCGCTTAGGTAGATGCTAACTAAATTGAGAGTATCCCAAATGTGTAAAAATATAATCTTCAATTTTATCGCTGCCCAAAGTCAAGAGCCGTTAGGGAAAGCCCAGAATAATGCTCATTAAAAAACTTAGCTAGGGACTTAGCTTCAGATTGGGTAACTTTCCGTTGACCATTAACCACTTCCTTAACAATCTTAACAGAGCCAAAAATTTCGACTAAAGAAGTTAGTTCTACATCAAACTCATGCATCAGGGATTCCAAAGTAGCCACAGGTTTTGATTTACCCATCGAGTAATGATGTTCCTCGTAATTTTCAATCAGAAGAACCAGCAACTCAAAAAGCGCAGTTTCAGCCTCTGCCAACTCACCAGACATCATCCCCTCTACTGCTGTTAAGGCTCTGTTATACTCCTCTTCTGTTTTAATTGGTTTAGGCTGATACTGAATCAGTAAATCAGTATAGGTTTGTTGACTAGAAGTAGGGATCATCTTTCCACCTTTCCTTATCGTATTCAGGATGGGTAAGAACGTATTTAATAAAAATTGTCTGGCTGGAATAACAAGATGAAATTGCGTCAGATGCAGCAGCTTCCATTGCTGAATTCCAAGCAGGTAGGCTCAAAGTCCAGACTGCTAGTGAAGCAATTCAAGAATTACGAGAATATCTCAATAACCTTTTATTTTCCCAATAACTCAAAAAAAGTTTCCTTATTAATACCAATATCCTGAATCATACCCATTAGAGTCCCTGGTTTTAGGTCTTTTCCCGAATGAATAGGAACAACAACCCTTTGTCCACGACTATCCTTGTAAATAGCATGACTTCCCTTTTGACGGTCAAGATAAAAACCTAAATTTTCGATGACTTTGATAAATTCTTTAGCTTTGACACTGGGAAAATTACTCATGCCAAGATACTTAATGGCTTAACAATTAAATCATCTCTAGGAATTGACTGATTATCAGCTCTTAAACTTTCAATATATAATTCAATAGCTTCTGTAATATTCTCGATGGCCTCTTCAAAAGAATCTCCTTGAGAATGACAACCTTTTAGGGTTGGGCAAAAAGCGTGATAACCTCCATCTGATTCTTTTGCCAGAAGAACTGTGTAATTGTAAATTTGTTTATTGTTGTTATCCATAATATTTTCAAGTTGTTTGCGCTCTAGCTACTTTTACTTCAGCATGATTTCATGATAAAGGCTTTTAAATTATGTTGCTTAAAGCAGTACGATCGCTAATTTTCTCACAATTGTCTCAAAAGAAAAGCGATGTCTACGACGGGCTGCGCCTACGCTCATGTATGATGATTGACTTAGTAAGATGCCTGCGGTGGGCTGCGCCTACACCCGAAAGAAACGCAGGGCTTCCCAAAGCTGCCAGTGATGTGAGTTAAAATCCTGATATCTTCAATAACTACTCACGCAGACAGCCCCCGAAAAAGCGATCGCTATGCTTCAGTATCCCAATCTCGAACAAGCGCTAAAATATCACTTCGGTTACGACAGGTTCCGCCCCGGACAACGGCAAATTATCGAAGATGCGCTGCAAAATCGAGATTTATTAATTGTCATGCCTACGGGTGGGGGAAAATCTCTGTGTTTTCAGTTACCTGCATTAATTAAAAAAGGCTTAACGGTGGTGGTGTCGCCATTAATTGCTTTGATGCAAGATCAAGTGGAAGGGCTGCGTAATAATAATATTAACGCCACATTTCTAAATAGTAGTCTGAATCCCTATAAGGTGCGATCGCGCGAAGAAGCCATCCTCAGTGGTAAAGTCAGATTACTTTACGTCGCCCCAGAACGTCTGTTGAGTGAAAGATTTCTCCCCTTTCTCGATTTAGTCAAAGAAAAAATTGGGATTGCGGCTTTTGCCATTGACGAAGCCCACTGCGTCTCTGAGTGGGGACACGACTTCCGCCCAGAATACCGACAGATGAAATCTCTGCGGAAACGCTATCCTGATGTCCCTACCTTGGCACTCACAGCCACAGCCACCGATCGCGTCCGTGCTGATATCATTCAACAACTAGGGCTAAAGCAACCCAGTATCCACATTGCTAGCTTTAACCGTCAAAATCTTTACTACGAAGTTCGTTCTAAAACCAAGTCTGCGTATGCTGAATTATTAGAACTTATTCGAGAAAATGAAGGTTCAGCAATTATTTATTGCTTGACGCGCAAAAAAGTTGATGAACTCACCTTTAAATTGCAAAATGATAAAATTTCGGCTTTATCTTATCATGCCGGCTTAAGTGACGAAGAACGCAGCAGTAATCAAACTCGATTTATTCGGGATGATGTGCGCGTGATGGTGGCAACAATTGCCTTTGGAATGGGAATAAATAAACCAGATGTGCGGTTAGTAATTCACTTTGATTTACCGCGTAATTTGGAAAGTTATTATCAAGAATCAGGAAGAGCGGGAAGGGATAGCGAACCTTCACGTTGTACACTTTTTTTTAGTTTCAGTGATATTAAAACTATTGAATGGAGTATTGATCAAAAAACTGATCCTCAAGAACAGTTGATCGCTAAACAACAACTGCGTCAGGTAATTGACTATGCTCAAGGTACTGTTTGTCGGCGGACAATTCAGCTGGGTTATTTTGGCGAACGTTTTGATGGGAATTGTGCTAACTGTGATAATTGCCGTTATCCCAAACCAATGCAAGACTGGACAATTGAAGCCATGAAATTTTTATCTTGTGTGGCGCGTTGTAAAGAAAGATTTGGAATGCTGCACATTATTGATGTGTTGCGGGGGGCAAAAAGCCAGAAAATCATCCAAAACGAACACGATCAACTTTCTACTTATGGTATCGGCAAAGATAAGAGTGTAGATGAATGGCGAATGTTGGCGCGATCGCTTTTACATCAAGGTTTGGTAGAACAGACTAGCGATGGTTACTCTGTTTTGAAACTTAACCCGCTGAGTTGGGAAGTTATGCGGCGACAGAGGACAGTTTCTCTTGCTGTTCCTGTAGCACAGAAGATTACATGGGAAGAAGGGAGTGAGAAGGCTGCTGAGGCGGAAATTTTAATGCAGAGATTGCGATCGCTCCGTAAACAACTAGCTGATGAACAGTCTGTTCCACCTTACGTTGTCTTTCAGGATTCTACCTTGAAAGTGATGGCACAGGTACAACCAAAAACATTAACGGAATTTGGTAAACTTTCGGGCGTAGGTAGTCACAAACTTTCCCAATATGGTGATAAATTCCTCACAGAAATTCGTGCCTATCGCCAAGAAAAAGGTTTAATAGATCCACCACAAGTTAAATTTACACCCTCTGTTAGCTTACCTTCCGATACAGAGATAGTCACATTCCAATTACATAAACAAGGTTTAAGTGTTAATGAAATTGCCAAAAAACGCAACATTCGCCCCACAACAATTATTCGCCATCTAACAGATTTGATTGAGAAAAATCAGCCTGTAGACATAAATCAGTTAGTACCTCTTGAACATCAGCAAAAAATTTGGCAAGTTTTAGAAGTTCTTGGTGATATCTCTTTGACTCCAATTCGAGAACAACTAGGTGAAAGTTATAGTTTTGATGAAATTCGCTTAGTACGAGGTAAGTGGCGGCGGGAAAATCGTAAGTGATAATTAAATTTTAAAGGATGTTTTTAAAGCGAATAAAATTTGCGGCTACACAAGCATAGATGCTTTGCAGCTACTCTTACGAGAACGCTTTCAGCGAACCCACAGGGTAGTCCACGTCCGTGGACTAAGATAAAGTCAAGGTTTTAAATGTGAATTTTCAAACATTCTCTTATGATTAAAATACAAGAGCAAGATTCAAGGAGTTAGCCAATGAGTCAGATGCTAACGGCAGGAGTACACTGGACAATTCACGACGTGGAACTGTTACCAGAAAATGAGGGTACGCGCTACGAGATAGTTGATGGAGAATTATTTGTGACCAGGGTACCTCACTTTAAACATCAGCAAACTTGTGGCATAATTTTCCAACAGCTTAACATTTGGTCAGAGTCTACTGGTTTAGGAGAAGCTGTAATCAACCCCGGCATTTTGTTCTCAGAATCAGATAATGTGATTCCTGATGTAGTTTGGGCTACAAAGGAAACCTTGGCGGTAATGTTGGATGAAGCGGGACATTTAACTGGCGCACCAGATTTAGTAGTCGAAGTTTTATCTGCTAGCAACGAAGACCAAAGACGAGATAAAGAAGCTAAACTTAAACTTTATTCTTCCAGAGGAGTAAAAGAATATTGGATTGCTGATTGGCGATCGCGTAAACTAGAGGTCTATCGACGCGAACAAATTCGACTTAACTTGGTAGAAACCTTATTTAGTAGTGATAATATAATTTCTCCGCTATTACCTGGTTTTAGTTGTACTGTAAACCAGTTTTTTCCTGTATAAATTTTAGGTTGAATGGAAAAACAAATCTCAAGTAGCGGATTAACTAAAGTCCAGGTACTGATTATGGCGATCGCATCCGGTGTCTGTGTTGCCAACGTTTATTATAATCAGCCAATCCTCAAAGATATTGCATCATCTTTTCGAGTCAGTGAAGGTGAAGCGGGTAGTATCTCTGTGCTTACGCAAGTTGGTTACGGTTTGGGGATTTTCTTTTTAATCCCATTGGGCGATAAAATCAACAAGAAAAAATTAATTCTTTGCTTACTGATAAGTTTATTCTGTTTATTGATATTGATGACGTTTTCACAAAACATCATTGAAGTTTGGATATTGAGCGTAGCAATTGGGATTGCGACAGTCTCCGCTCAGATTATTCTTCCTTTAGCAGCAAGTATAGATAGAGTAACTACAGGCCAAACCGTAGGCAATATTTTTACTGGTATATTGATTGGAGTTTTAGGAGCAAGGGTTTTTAGTGGATATATTTCTGAATGGTTGAATTGGCGTTATGTATATGGATTTTCGGCAGGAATGATTTTAATTGTTATTGTTTTACTAAATACATATTTGCCTAGTATAAAAAATGAATTTAATGGTTATTATTTGGAGTTATTAAGTTCAACAATTCACCAGTTAAAACGTTTTTCATTATTAAGAGAAGCGTCTTTAATTAGCGGGTTATTGTTTGGTGTCTTTTGCTCATTTTGGACAACGCTGACTTTCCATTTAAGCGGAGCGCCTTTTAATTTTAAATCTGACACAATTGGGATGTATGGCTTTGTAGCGATCGCAGGTGCATTGATGGCACCAGTTTTTGGTAAACTAGCCGATCGAGGTAACTCCCAACGTTCCTTGAGTATTGCTGTATCGATGGTGATTGCAAGCTTAGTAATTGCTAAAACTGCTTCTAATTCTGCACTGGCGATCGCTGTTGCTGTATTGTTACTAGATGTAGGTGTACAGGCAATCCAAGTTACTAATGTCGCAAGAATATACAGTCTTGATGCTCAATCCAATAGTCGCATCAACACAGTTTACATGACTACCTATTTTATCGGCGGTGCTTTAGGTACTAGCATTGGTTTATTATGCTGGAATCTTGGTGGCTGGAATTTGGTAACTTGGCAAATGTTAGTTTTTACTTTGCTTGGATTTTTTATTATCGTCAGACCTAAAAATATTACAACAAAAACAAATAAAGAATAAAAAAATTGCCGTAACAAAGCCAAATCAAGCTGCTAAAAACTTTAGTTATTAGTAATACTATAATTATTCTCTATTACCTAGTTTTTCACTGTACTGTAGACCAGCTTTTTTACCTATAAAATTTTGATTTTATTTTGTAGAAACATGCACACTAATTATTTTCCGAAAAAATGTGCATAACTTCCTTTAAGATATCGCTTTGCACCAATAACTAAATTTTCTCCTCATCAAAGCGATATCTAGAGACAATCAGCTTTTATTACGAAAAACTGGGGATTTCAGAGTTAGAATCTTTTGATGTTGCAGTAGAGCGCGATGGTGAAGTGTTTTGGCTTTTTTCAGACAGAATCACTAGCAATTTAGGCAGTGCAAGGCAAGCAACAGTATTTAGCAGCGTCAGTAATATACCATCGATTAAACTCATGTGCGATCGTCCTTATTTCAAAATTGGTGTTTACTATATTTTTAGTTTGAAGCAAAATTAGTACAATTGCTTCAAAGCAGCATTTTAATTTCTTTTATCGGTTATAAGCTAACTAAATATATTCTTATAATTTCAATTTGACTCATAAAATCTCTTTTCTCTCTGCGTCGCGCCAGTTGCTACAAGTCGGGGAACCCGCCCAACGCACTGGCTTCTCTGTGCCTCTGCGGTTAAAAAGTAATTAATTTAACCACAGAGGCAAGGCAGCGCGGTCTTGGGGGTTTCCCCCATGAGCGACTGCCGCGCAGAGAACACAGAGGTAAGAAGTGAAATTAGCTAACTTAAGTATATTTGAGAAGGCGTAAGCCCTCTAAGCGGAGAGCTTCAGGATATAGAGCTTTATAAATATTGCAATTTGGAGATTGAATATCATAACGGCCTGTAGCCTTAAACGTAGCCAAAGAGCAACCACCCGTACACCAGTATTTCCATTCACATGTACGACAGCCTTCTTTTTCCTCAACAGATAAATTCTGAATACCTGTTTTATCTTGTCGCACAACAGTTAAAGGATCTTGAGCGTCAACAGAGGATACAGTTTTATGTAGCTGCATCTGACATTTGGCAATTTGTCCTTGGTAATCAAATACAAGATAGCTTTGCCCAACTCCACAAGTTCGTTTATGAGGAGATGATAAATTAGCACGGTCAACTAATGAACCTAATAAGCTTCGATTAGGTAATTTTAATTCAATAACTTTGAATGCTGCTAACATTCCCTGAATCATTCTAGATTCTTCTAGTTGCAAATCTTCGTAAGAAGCTGACAGTTCATTTTCACGATAAAAATTTAAACTAAAGGGCAGATTATGCTCCAATATCCATTCAATTAGATCGGGTAATCCTTCTGCATTGCGCCCGCTAATGGTGATGGAAATATCAGGTATTAGCCCATTTTGTAAAGCAATCTTAATACCTCGTTCAACATCTTGAAATGAACCCTTTCCGCCTGCATAATTTCGTTGGATATTGTGGAAATCTGATAATCCATCTAGTGAAATCATGAGACGCAGATTCAATATTTTAAGCATCTCGATAATCTCAGGTGTAATCAATGTTCCATTACTGAGAACAACTCCATCTAATATAATGCCTCTTTCTTTGCTAAGTGATTGAGCATATAAATGCAGTTCTTTAATTAAAGGAGAGCATAATAATGCTTCTCCTCCGGCATACTTTAGTTTGACGCGGCGGTAATTATTTAAGCTAGCAGAGCGAAATGTAGATTCAATAGCTGCTCTGCCTATATCTATTGACATATCCCTGGCTAAATGAGGAAGATAGCAGTAGTCACATCTTAAGTTACAGCGATCGGTGATATGTAACCATGCAGATAAAGTTTCTGGTATTTCATTTAGGTTAAATGAGCTATTATTTTTAGGAACAATTAAACGGGCTTGATATAGTTCCTGAATAGCTGTCTGTAAGTCTGTTTGGTTAATGTGAAAATTCTCTTTTGTAATATCACCTAATTTATGAGGCTTTGTAAATATATTTCGTAAATATAATGCGGATTGATTTAGAAGTACTACTTTATGATTAGTTCCATAACAGATAGAGTAAGTATCATCTAGATTCATTATTTGCGAATTGGGAGATATCACAAACTCTGTCTCAAATATCCCTAGGGATAATGATATATCTGAGCCTAATTCTGCTAAAGGGGATAAGTCACAGGCACAATCCCCTCCATCACAATCGCATTGTCCAGTTGGCACGCAGGTAGAATTGAGAGAAACTAAAATTCTGGGTCGATCAATTTTTTTACTAAGCATGAGAAGATGGCTGTTTTGTTGCACGGATTCTAGTCAAAAACATTTGTTGATCGCACCATTCTTTGAGAGCTTTATTGTCTTGCCACTGATGTTTGAGTTGCTGGATTAGGGTTTTAGAAAGTTCTATAGGCAACCGTTCGATTTTCTTTTGCAGTAGATTTAACTCATGTTGGATTGAATAGGGGCCAAAACCTCCATCCTGGAAGATTTGGGGTATGCCTTGAGCATATTTTACAAAGGCAAGATCGTAGTTCACCTGTTGAAATGCCACATCACCTTCTATCCGTAACATCCTACCAAAGTACAGTTGATAGGTATTTTGATATGGCTGGAAGCGATCGCTAAGTTCTCGTGCATAATCTGAAATATGCTCATAAGCTTTTACATAATAATCAAACTCTGCTTTCCCTACCAGGCTATCGATGGCATACCGCCTGTCATTGTACTCTAGACTAGTGTGGTAAGAGCGATCGTTTAGTTTGAGAGCTTGTTCTTGCAAAGAGCGATCGCACTTTTGAAACCCAAGATGCCAGTAAACACTGGCCGTTTGGTGCCAAATTCCAGGCAATTCCTCTTCCAGTCCGTATTTTTCTGCCAGTTTCAGGCTTTTTTCTAAAGCATCTTGAGCTTGACTTAGCACATCTAGATCCCACTTTACCTGTGTTACATCCCAAACGGCTTCATTTACTACCTCGGCACTAAACCACTGATTTAAGCCTAAATGAAAGTATGCCCTACACAATATTCGATTATCATCTTCCTCATTGTTGCAACGGCTTAACGCTCGTTCAAGTAGCTGTTTAGCTTTAACATAGTTCCCCTCATTTACCGAAATAGTCGCAGAGGCAATTTCGGCGTTGGCAATTTCGCGTTCAGTTTCCACACTCGACCACATATCAATAGCAGCCTTAAAACACTGTTCAGACTTGATATAATTTTTTTGTAGTCCGTATAAATATCCCAAATTATTCTGAATACTAGCCATAACTTGAGTTAAGCCTTTGTTAGGATTGTCAACTTCCATAGCAGCATCCCAACCTAGTTTGTAATATTTTTCAGCTTCGTTAAAATTGTTCAGTTGTCGATACAGATAACCAACTTGGTTCGCCACACCCGGAATCGCAGATGCTAGCTTTTTTCCTTGAACTAGAGATAAACACTTTTGCTGATATTTCAAAGCTTCATCATAAAGATGTAACTTAGCATTTAGCATTCCCAAGACATTGCAAAGGTCTGGTTGATGAGAAGAATTAGAAGATTTTTCTGCTAACATAGCCTCTAATTTTCTCACCTCATTTTCTGTTGTACCCTTGTCTTTTAGGGCGTGGACAAGCTTTGCTTCAAAAATAATCAATTTAAATCTTTGATCGAAATTTAGCTCTTTTTCAAACTGTTTTACAACTGCCAATAATTGATTAACAAAGCTGAATTTTTTTGACTGACTGCGGATCGTATTAGTAACTTCATGCCAAGTTTCAAAGCCGATAGTTGGGTCAGCCTCTAAAGCATTCCATAGCCATCGTATTGTATTGAATTCTCGCAATTGTTTCAGTTCTTCAATTAGAAACTCAATATTAGCGGCTTTATTAGAATTATCAGAGTATAGTTGAACCTCCAATATCCTTTTCTGCGGCCCTAGCTGATAGTCTTTTTGCTCGAAATATTTGGCAGCAATGCGACTATCTCGTTTTCTCCATTCAAAATCTGGGTCAATATCTGGCCATACATATCTATTAACTAAGTCTCGTACAATATCATGTAATGATATTTGATGACCACTCATTACTGGTTTGATAAAAAAGTAGCTCTGAGCATCAATAAATAATTTTTGAGCATCTTCTGTCGATAGTTCTAATAGATTAGCAATATCAGAACTATCTAATGGATAAATACGTGAAAGTAACAAGGTTAGCCTATCCATTGATGTCCGAAGCTGCGTAATATGTCGAACCATCTCAGCTTCAAATCCACCCGTTTTTTCCAACCTGGTTGGAATAGTTTTTATATCTTCAGTCTCTAACCAATCTGGAATAACTTCTCGATAAGCATACTCTACTCCAAATTCAATCATAATCGGGCTACCACCAGAAAGAACTATGATTTTTTCAACTAAGTCTTTCCCAAGACTAAAATGAAGTTGCTCCTCTTTGGAAAGAATGTATCTCTGTACATCCTCATGAGTAAATTCATTTAACTCCAAATAGGTTAGTTCTGTTTCTGTGAACGACTTTTCCAAAATTTGACGAGCAATACTAGGGCGGCCTGCTAAAATCAATACGGCGTTATCTAGTTGCTGGCATAGATTACCAATATATTCCCAAACTTCCGCTCTTACCTCCGCTTGTCCTAACTTCTCAACTGTATCAATTAAAAATACTAATCTCTGTTGTTTAGATTTTCGATTAATTTCATCGACTAAAAACTTTTCAAGCTGTCTGCGTTCTTCTTGGTATGCAGTTTGACTGAGGTGGTTTTCATCTTCTCGTAGTTGTCGTAACCGGAGCAGCCATTCTTGATATGTATTATCATACAATTGCTTGGCGATTTGAGTGCATAAATCTTCTGCATCATTAAAAACAGGAGTATCGCAATCAATAATTTCACTTGTTCCAATGTTTACTTGGTTGAGGCGGTTTTGTAATTCATTAAGCAACCAAGTTTTGCCAATTCCTCCTCTACCCTCCACTAAAACAACATGAAGCGTATTAGCTTCTTGAACAAGGGTAATAATTCGATTTAGATGTTCTTCACGACCAACAAACTCTAATTTATCTATTTCAGACATAATAGGCTCCTGAGTTAATTATTTTGAATAGCTTCATCAAGCTTATGAATTAAATATCTATACGGTGTATCATTATATTCGTCATTGTGAAGATAGTAATTTACAAGAAACTGGAATTCCCAGTCATGCTCTACTTCAGATTTAAGCGTAGACAGAAATTCATGGGTTTGCTCTCGGTCTGTATTGCGGAATATTCCAATAGTTTCTTCAACAGTTTCGTCAAAGAAAGTTTTGCGAAGTTCTTGTCTATAAGCTAAACTATCAGTACCATAATTGATAAATCCGGCATGTTGCTGAAGACTTTGAAAAAAATACTGCATTGACCAAGTTCCCGCCACCGCAGAATCATTCTTAGATTTAAGCTCGTGAACATATTCCCAGCAAATTTGAGCTGCTTCACTACAAAGATTTTGGAAGCTATCAGGCGAACTTTCTCGGAGGAGACCAATAACTAGTAGCCGACGGGTCATTCCATCTTTGATAATCGTTTTGTCACGGGTAAAAATTGATGTCTTTGTCAGTTCTGCGTTTAATTTAAAACTATCATCGCTGAAAGGTAACTGAAATCTTCTAACGGCTTCCTTTAATATCCAATTACCATTTAGTATGGGAAATATACTCAGTTTTTCAATAGATTCATAGAGATGATTATTTTCTTTAGTCAAGCTTTCTTTAATCTGATCTCTACAATGTTTCAGGGTTCTTTCCCATAATTTGCTACCATAACTTTTTAAAAATAAATTAACTGTGTAACCACCACCTCTATAAGCTTTTAGGGCTTCAGCAATTCCCCCTGGATGTCCGCCAGTTAGATAAAGTAAGTGTCCTGCTAGTAGTGCAAGACTTTCAGAAGTCATCTCAATTGGCTTGAGATATTTTGTTGCGGTATCCTGAATTACTTCCCAATTAAAAGGCGAGAGGATTAGTTTAGGGAAAATCCGATCTGAGGGAAGATCGGTAAGACATCTGGCTGCAATTACAACTCGAAGACTCTTGGAATTATCTTTAAAGAATTGTAGTTCTTTCAAACACTTTTCAATTCTCCATCCCAATTCTTTAAGCTGATCAAAAATTTCGTTTAAACGTTGTTTTTGTGGGGCATTTCCATCCAGATCGATTAGTAGTACAATACCTTTCTGTCCCTGCGATTGCCATTTAGCCCAATTTCTATGTAATAATAAACCTAAGCGTTCTCCCCAAGGCAACTCATTTCCTTCTTCAATCTGAAGATTGAGAGAAATAGCCAATTCTTTTTCTAAGTCTTCAATGTTTTGATCTCCAGACATGGAAGCATAAGCGCAACACCATTGTAATTCTTGAAAGCGCTTCTGGATCTGTTTGAGAAATGCTGTTTTCCCGTAACCTTTAGGAGCCGTTATCAGACGATAAGTAGGAGAATTATTTGCTGTAATTTCAGTAATTGCAGCATCCCGATTAGTGAATGGTATTTTATCAGGATCAACTTGCTCTAGAGTTTCTTGATTTAGCTGGTTTAACTCTGAATCAGCTTTTTTTATTTCCTCAAATTTATTATCAAGTTGCCTTTGCAATTTATTTTTATCTACATCATTAACCGTCCATCCTATTTGGTCGCTGATACTTTCAATGTCACTTTTTAAACGGGCTATTAGCTGCTCAAGATACTTTTTTCGGAAATCTGAAGAATTTTTCATTGCATTTAAATGGCATTAAGTTCGCTTTCTACTCGACCGAGTTCTTGGAGTATGGTGTTGATTTGGCGTTGAATGATATTGCGATCGCTCGCCGCGAGTGTATAGTTAAGTTGGTTGTAAGCTGCTTCGTAGTCACTGCTTAGAACCTCAAAGCGTTGTTGCAAAGTCTTGATTTTGAGTTGTTGTACCCGGCTGGGGCTATTCTGAGTATGTGTATTTGATGAAATCGGCAAGGTTATTTCATCCCATGCTTTGCTCAATACGTCCGCCGGAATCATGAAAGCAGTCTTGATATTTTCTCGCTGTTTCTCCGCCGCTACAGCCATACCAACCACTCCTGCAAGGGTTTCATCCCATATAGGCGCACCACTAAAGCCCGGTTCTATCCTGTAGCCAGTTACCTTACTATCTTCCAGTTGCACCCATCCCTTTCCTTGCCCGTCTCGCAACACCCCTGTAGACCAAACGCCATCATTGTGTCCGTGAGGAAAACCAAATATGCGGAAAGGATGCCCCCAAACGTTACTAGCCCAGATGAGCTTGATAGGTTGGGCTTCATGAGGTAACTGCCCTTCTATTTGCAACCCGGCAATATCTTCAGGTTCGGAAGTTGATACATTGTTGACAACAGGTTGCCAAAAAACAACTTTAGCTTTTAGCTTTTGCCCCGATGCAATTAAGGGGAAATCGAAGTAAATATCATGACTAGGAGCTTCAACTATATCTTCTGGTAAAGATAGAGCCGAGGTAACAACATGAGCGCATGTCAGGATATAATTTTGACTTCGCCCTGACACTAAAAAACCTACACCAACTACCGCACCATTCGGATGAAAAATCCGAGCGATCGCTGATCTAAAAGCTGGAATATAATTATCTGCAATCGATGCCATACGTTATTATGCCTTGTCTTGCTTCCATTTCAAGGTAATTTCGTAGTTAGCCTCACCACCTACAGAAGTGAAAATTGCACCCGCAACAGCATTTAACTTAATACCAAATTTCACCTCTACCTCATCGGCAGGTGTATTAAGCTGACTCAGTTTGATGATAATTGCTGAAGCTACAGGTTGTATTTGATCCAATACTTCATCAAATTTCTTTTTAGCTTCAACTACTATTTGCCCAGCATCTGGTCTAGCAACACGTACAAGAGAATTGCTATTTTCTGCCTCATCAACCTCAGCTAAAAACGTTGTGCCATCTTCTAGAGAAAACTCTGTGATTTGTTTTCGAATCATGGTAAAACCTGTAATTTTCAATTAATAGTTGAATGTGTAAATAATCAAGATATTTTGCCGAAGTTTTTTGGACATAATCCAATACGGTTCAGTTAAGGTTAAAACTCCTTATCAAAGTCAATTTTTTAACGTAGACGCGGAGCGGCTTGCCGCAGGCTACTGCCAAGGACGCAAAGAGCGCAAAGAGAAGGAAGAAATGCTTAACTGAACTGTATTGGGACATAATCTTCTTTTCATCTAAGGGGTTGTTTCAAAAGTGTTTGGCTGTGCTTTTAAGTACTTCTAGATCCCCCCTAGCCCCCCTTTTTAAGGCAGGGCTGTTTCATTCGATCTCTTAGGGATTTTGTCAAGAGTATGAGTCAGAAATTTGCTTGGGTGGGAAAAAGAAAAACTACCACCTCAACCAGCAAATTTAAGTGCCAACACCATTTTCTTGCCCAATCAGATTTTTTAGTCACCTGTTTTTTTACTTGAAACGCTTGTAAATCAGCGTCTTTTAGGGAATGAAACAGCCCTGCTTTTTAAGGGGGGAACCCGGAATCAAAGTCCCTCTTTTTAAGGGGGATTTAGGGGGATCTGAACTTTTGATACCGATAGTGGACTTTTAAAACATCCTCTAAATAGCCAGGTGCATATATAAAGTTTGTAGTCTTGCTATAAGCGATTCATCGCTCACTACGAACAATGCTTGCTGCAAACTTTTCTTGGGTCAATTCTAGAAGTTTGTGAAGTTTCTTAATAAACTGACCAACTTTCGGCTGTTTGGGCGTTAACGCTGTTTGACTCTCATGTAATAGATTTAACAAGAAATATATTAATGGTTATATTAGTTATATATGTACTCTAACTTCAATTAGTAATTATACTGAGTTAGACTTTGGCGAGGAAACCAAGGTATAGTGCAAGCTTAAGAGTTTCAAGTAGTTTTTAGCCTTGCATTTCGAGTCTTGGCGGGTTTAGTAATACTCTTTGGTTAAGGCAAAAGATGCGATTTATCGGGTTTTTGTGATGTTTATAGCCATCCTGAATCATTGCTGAGAAACAAAGATCCCCGACTTCTTAAAGAAGTCGGGGATCTGGAGGTTGCAATTCTTACAAATCAAATAAGATCGCTACTGAACGACACGATCGCACTGTGAAACTATGTACGTACTGTTCAATATGCTTGTGTGAAAATGATAAATACTTACAGCATAAGAGTTTCAGCACTGATAGTCGAATGAGCGTTAGCGTAGCTCATCGTAGACATAGCTTGAATAACTAGACGCATAAACTATCATTTGGAATGCAAAAATATAGGTGTTGGAAAAAAATAAATTTTTCCAATTTGGTAAACAATCCATCAATTTGGAGAACACTTGGAACAAAAATCAGGACTGAATTTGCAGTATTGACTCCCTGTTAATGAGTACACTGTACAATAAGGAAAACTCGTAAGTTCAATTTTGGCTATTTGCAATTTTGAACCGTTCCGCGACACTCCATTAAGTTTGGTTTTATCAGCCAGAAAGATTGCTACAAGCTTAGGAAACGCTATGCAAATAGTAATATTAAGCAGCGTTAGCAGTATAGCGTCTATCAAATTCATAGGTAATCATCTCCTGTGAAAAATAGCCGTAGGCGTAGCCCGTCGTAGACATCGCTGTTTTGAGGTGCAAACATAATATTATGTGTAGGATTGACCTTCAGTCCATCTATTGCTTGCACTCTATGTAAACTAACTTTAACATAAATTTTTGTAAATATAAACGTGGAATTTCTGGAATTATTATACACAGAAGGGAATGTGGATAATAAGGACGGTTATTGTAGCGGGATAACAAAATAAACTGGAAAAACAATTAATTTACGATAATTTAGGTAAGGTGTTATGTCAAAAACCCAAACCGCGTCTTCTTTTTTATCTAACATCAGTGAGCAAGAACGTGAGGCATTAAAGCGGTTGGTAGATTACACAAATGTGGAATCGCTACCAGAAGTTTGGCCTTTGGCATCTCAACGATTTGGTGATGTTGTTGCCCTCCGCAGTCCTCACGCCAAACCAGAAATTGTGATTACTTATACACAGTTAGCAGAGCAAATACAATTATTTGCTGCTGGGTTACAGGCATTAGGAGTCAAGCTAGGCGATCGCATTTCCTTAATTTCTGACAACAGTCCCCGATGGTTTATTGCCGATCAAGGCATCATGACTGCTGGAGGAGTTGATGCGGTGCGTAGTTCGCAAGCGGAAAAAGAAGAATTGCTGTTTATCATCGCTAATAGCGGCAGTACAGCAATAGTAGTTGAGGATTTAAAGACACTTAAAAAACTACAAGATCGTCTCAACGATTTACCAATTCAGTTTGCAATCTTAATTTCAGATGAAGCACCACCAACAGGCGAAACTCTAAAGGTGCTGAATTTTGCACAGTTGATCGAAATTGGGAAAAATCATAATTTTGTGCCAGTTAAACAAAATCGTGATGCTTTGGCAACCCTAATTTATACCTCTGGCACTACAGGTAAACCCAAGGGTGTAATGCTGTCTTATAAAAATTTGATGCACCAAGTGATCACCTTTGGCACAGTATTACAACCAAATGCGGGCGACATTGTTCTCAGTATTCTACCTTCGTGGCATAGCTACGAGCGGACTGTTGAATATTACCTACTATCTCAAGGTTGCACGCAAGTTTATACCAACTTGCGTTCTGTCAAAGGAGATTTGAGACAATTTAAACCTAATTATATGGTGGGTGTACCCCGCCTGTGGGAATCGATTTATGAAGGAGTGCAAAAGCAGTTCCGCGAACAACCAGCCAAAAAGCAACGCCTAATTAACTTTTTGTTGGGCATTAGCGACAAATATATTAAAGCGCGGCGAGTTGCTCAGGGATTGGATTTAAATAATCTTCATGCCTCAGCCATTGAGCGATTAACAGCTAAGATCCAAGCATTGGCTTTATTACCCCTCCACGCCTTGGGAGAACGACTAGTTTATGCCAAGGTGCGAGAAGCCACAGGAGGACACGTCAAGCAGATGATTAGCGGTGGTGGTGCGCTTCCCAGACACATCGATAACTTCTTTGAAATTATTGGTGTGCAGATTTTGCAAGGCTATGGCTTGACAGAAACTTCTCCTGTTACCCATGTGCGCCGTCCTTGGCGAAATTTGATTGGTGCATCAGGGCTACCACTCCCCGCTACAGAAGCTAAAATCGTAGATCCTGAGACAAAAGCGCCTTTGCCAATAGAGAAGCGAGGCTTAGTATTGTTGAGGGGGCCGCAGATTATGCAAGGCTATTACCAAAATCCGGAAGCGACAGCGAAAGCAATTGATGCTGAAGGTTGGTTTGATAGCGGCGATTTGGGCTGGTTGACACCACAAGACGACTTAGTGCTGACTGGCAGAGCAAAGGATACGATTGTATTGACTAACGGGGAAAACATCGAGCCGCAGCCGATCGAAGACGCGTGTTTGCGATCGCCCTACATCGATCAAATTATGCTCGTCGGCCAAGATCAGCGCAGCCTGGGAGCCTTGATTGTCCCCAATGTCGAAGCCCTAGAAAAATGGGCGCAGAACGATCCGGCCACTTCTTCACCTAGTCAAAAAATTGACTTGGAGAGTAGAATGATCCAGGATTTATTTCGGCAAGAATTGAATCGAGAAGTGCAAAATCGTCCAGGCTATCGACCGGATGACCGCATTGGGACATTCAAACTCATTCTAGAACCGTTTTCTATCGAAAATGGTTTGATGACACAAACACTAAAAGTTCGCCGACATATCGTCACGGAACGTTATCGCGATATTATTGACGGCATGTTTGCCTGATAATTCCACCTCCCAACTGTAAAGAGTGAACGTGAAATATTTATGGATGTCTCCAAATCTAATTTGCTTCTGAAACGCGTCGTTAACGTCAAAGTTATTGTGACTCCCCTCTGGAAAGAGGAAGTACAACAGCAGTTACAAACCCAGATCAATCAACTCGATCAGCAACTGCAACAGCTAGACGTAGAAGGACAAAGAGCGATCGCAGCAATTCAAAAGCAGAGTCTGCAACCACCCGGGCCCCAGACCCTCCAACAGATTGACAATATCCAACTCCAAGTCAATCAAAAGAAAAGTGAATTTCTAGAACAAAAAAATCAGTTGCTGCAAAATCTCCAGCAAGTGCAGTTTCTCCAGCAAGATCAGGAAGTCAACCAATTCCAAATGGAAGGCTTTTTCCGGGTAGAGATAGGAGATAATCTGATTAGCAAAATGCAAGTAGAAATCGTTCTGCGCGATGGCGTTGTAGAAGAGATTCGCGGCGACATTTAAATTTGTCATTTGTCCGTTGTCCGTTGTCATTAGTTTTGTGAGCAATGACTAATAACTAATGACCAATGACCAATGACTAATGACAAATATGATTTAACTTAGTGCGGGAGAGGCTCCCAGCCGAACATTCTACCTGGGAGCCAGCCCAAACAATTTGCCAGACTGGAGGAGAACTAATAAATAGCGATCGCCCGAAGGCTGACATCTCAACTCGATATTTAACTGCACTAACTGCATCATCACTCCGCTTGAATTGGGTAATCGTCACTAAAGCCTGATTTCGTTGTGGATAAGCTACCTCTACCTTTCGCGTTCCTTCCACTGCTGGTATGCTGTCAAAGGCATTCAGAGCAAGGGTAGCAGGATCGCTTCCTTGGAGAGATGAGTTAATATTTTCTAAGGGTATAGTTTTATAGTTAGAGCGGTCTGGGTATGCAACAATCTCTTGAGATTGATGTATTGCTCTCACCTGCTGGGTTTGCCCATAACTAGTCTCAACAATCGGTGCAGATTGCTGGCGCTGGGTAATATATACTCCAGCGCCAGCAGTGGCAAAGATACTTAGTATCACAATCAAAATGAATTTTAGCTTTGCCGACATAAAAGTAAACAGGAATTTCAAATAGGTTTATTACCAATTTTGAATTCTAGATTGAACTGCATCCCATATCCTCTACCTGTGAGTAGCTCTTGTATCTTAAGCATCCGGTATGAGGAAGTATAAATAGCAATCCCATTTAATCTCTGAGAAACTCGTGCTGGTTTTTGCAAGTCAACGATTAAAACGAGATCGAGATATTGGCTAACCCTTAAGGATTGCTCTGTATTATAGACATCCAATTCATATTTAGGTTCCTGGGGTTAAGAGTTAAGAGTTAGGAACTCTCCCAATACCAATTCCCAATCTAAAATATAAAATCTCCAGCCCAAAACTCTCCCGCCAAGATACAATTCGATCTGATGAAAGCTGTTAAAGTCCATAAACCATTGATTTCCAAACCACCCTATGAGCATTCATGAAGTATTTATGCCGGCGCTGAGTTCCACCATGACGGAAGGCAAAATCGTCTCCTGGGTGAAATCGCCAGGGGACAAAGTGGAAAAAGGCGAAACAGTGGTGGTTGTAGAGTCAGATAAGGCAGATATGGATGTAGAAACCTTTTATGAAGGCTTTCTTGCCCATATCATAGTTGAAGCTGGTGAAACTGCCCCGGTAGGATCTGCGATCGCCTTCATAGCCGAAACTGAAGCTGAAATTGAACAGGCCAAATCTCTTGCCAATTCCGGCGGCGTGGCTGCTACTACTACCTCTGCCCCTGAACCAATCGCTGCCACAGCCTCAGTTGTAACGCCTGCCTTAGCGTCTCAAAATGGCTCTAATCACAAAGAAGGCAGACTTGTAGCTTCACCCCGTGCCCGCAAATTAGCCAAAGAACTCAAAGTTGATTTAACTACACTCCAAGGCAGTGGCCCCTACGGTCGCATTGTCGCCGAAGATGTAGAAGCATTGTCCAATAAGGGCAAACAACCCGCCACTGCCCCAGTTGCCCCACCAGCAGTTGTACCAACTAGCGCCCCAGTTGCATCCCCAGCATCTCGGACACCAGCACCCGCGCCAGTGGTAGCTGCTGTTCCTGGTCAAATCGTACCTCTAACTACCTTCCAAAATGCCGTAGTGCGGAACATGGTAGCCACCATATCCGTGCCCGTCTTCCGTGTCGGTTATACAATTACCACTGACGGATTAGACAAACTTTATAAACAAATTAAATCCAAAGGCGTGACAATGACAGCGCTACTGGCGAAAGCTGTAGCAGTGACATTGCAAAAACACCCATTGTTAAATGCTAGCTATTCAGACCAGGGTATTGTTTATCATTCTGATATCAACATTTCCGTAGCCGTAGCGATGGATGATGGCGGATTAATTACACCTGTGTTGCAAAATGCAGATGCAGTGGATATTTATTCTCTATCGCGTACTTGGAAGTCTTTGGTAGAACGTGCCAGAGCAAAACAACTACAACCCCAAGAATACAACAGTGGTACTTTTACCCTATCTAATTTGGGGATGTTTGGCGTAGACAAATTTGATGCGATTTTGCCGCCTGGACAAGGTTCAATTTTAGCGATCGGGGCATCCCGTCCGCAAGTAGTAGCAACACCCGACGGTTTATTTGGCGTGCGGCAACAAATGCAAGTCAATATTACTTCTGACCACCGCATTATTTACGGTGCCCATGCTGCGGCGTTCTTGCAAGATTTAGCAAAATTGATTGAGACAAATCCTCAATCTTTGACAATGTAATTTTGAAAAGACACCAAATTTAAATGTTAGCGCTATGAGCGAACAGCAGTTTGTCGTAGAGTAGCGCTAACAATAAACAACACCTAAACTTAAATTTTTATGAACAAACCATGTAGCGATATCACGTCTCTACATGAGTTTATGTCCAAACTGATATCACAGTGACATACGATAACACCCTGAAATATCTGGTTGAGCAGTATCCAGAAGATTTTACCCGCTACTTACTTGCATCAGAAGTAACGGACATCCAGATTCTCAAAACAGAACTAAATCAAGAACCAATTCGTGCCGATTCAGTAACCTTTTTGCAAACTGCCAATCAGATACTGCATTTAGAGTTTCAAACCTTACCAGCATCAACTCCACCGTTGCCACTGCGGATGTTGGACTATTGGGTGCGGCTATATCGACAATACAATTGTGATATCGAGCAGGTAGTAATTTTCCTTAAACCCACAACTTCAGAAGCTGTATTTGTAAATCAATTTACTGCCCGCAATACTACCCACCGTTATCGCGTCATCCGAATTTGGGAACAAGACCCAGAGCCTTTATTGTTATCTCCTGGTTTGTTACCTCTGGCAACTTTGGCGCGAACAGATTCTCCTCAAAGCTTACTGCAACAAGTAGCAGTTCAGGTGAGTATGATTGAAGAAGCAGCCACTAAGCAGAGTATCTCGGTATGTACCCAACTTCTAGCAGGGTTGGTATTCGAGCCAGAACTCATTCGTCAGTTTTTGAGGAGAGAAGATATGAGAGAATCTGCCATTTATCAAGAAATTCTCCAAGAAGGGCTCCAAGAAGGGAGACAACGAGGCATTGAACAGGGTATTGAACAGGGTATTGAACAGGGTATTGAACAAGGCATTGAACAAGGCATTGAACAAGGCATTGAACAAGGAAGACAATCAGAACTGAGGCTAGTGATACGTCTATTAACTCGTCGGCTTGGTTCTATTAATTCTCAGTTACAATCTCGGTTGCAAGAGTTGTCCCTAGCTCAGTTAGAAAACTTGGGTGAAGTCTTACTAGATTTTGCTAGTGAGACTGATTTAATGAATTGGCTAAATACAATAGAAAATTAGAGTTTGCTCTCAACCTCTACCAGTTACAAAAAAAGTCAGATTTTCATACCAAGCACCTTGCTCTGTTGCTTCTGCTTCAATTTTTTGACGATACTCTGCTTTTAATTCTGCCATTTGCTCTGATGAAACCTGTAACAAGGGATTTTCTCTAGGATAAAACCATCCTCCATTCCATTCTCTAGCTTGCTCTAAATTACGGTAAAAACCTAATTGTTGGGTCTTCACTTCAATATCTTTAAATCCAACTTCTGCAAGCAGATGATGATACTTTTCGGGAGTACCTGTCGGCTAATTGATATTTGTTAGGAAAATATTATGTTTGTCACAAATTTCGATGCTTATGATTTTCCCTCAAGTTTATGAATCTTCGGTGGATGAGGTTCATCTTTAAGTGCAAAATCTAACCCACCGATCACAAATTTTTCTTGTGTCCGCTCGAAGCTCGAAATATGGACTCGAATAGTCGAGGCGATCGCTTGATCTGTTTCTCCCTTTGAAGCCATCAAAAAAAATGGATGTACTACCAAACATTGTTGCCTTAGCACACTACTAGGGAGAAACAGTTAATTCACGAAAAGCTTGGGTTGCGTTGATGTCAGGAAAACCGAAATGGATTAAACAACTACAAAGTTGCTGACGCTTAGTGAAGATACACCGTTTAATTGTGCGAATTTTTTCTGAGCAAATCCACTATTGCTGCCATCTTGGTCAAAGTAAAGCGCCCCTGAGCTACTGTCGAAAATCAATCGCTGATCTTTTGTTGTTGCAGTTGTGCCGAGGGTAAATTGACTAGGTAGGATTGAACTTGGTGATAAACTGCCACCGAAACCCACAGCAGATAATTGAATGTAATCAATGATACCGAAGTCATAGATAACATCAAGCCCTTCATTAGAACTATTGAAAACAAAGGTATCTTGATTTGCACCACCAGTCAGGAAATCATTACCACCACCACCAGTCAATACATCACTCCCATCACCACCAATTAGAGTATCATTATCATTGCCACCGTTGAGAGTACTACTACCGCCAGCACCAAAGGCAGATAGATAATCATTACCATCGCCACCATTTAGCAAGTTATTCTTATACGAATTTTCAACAGTCAAGCGATCGTTACCTGTACCACCATCGAGATTATTGGTACTAAATGAGGAGTTAGCATTTAAGGTGTCATTACCCGTACCACCCTTCAAAGTAAAAAAGGTGTTATCGAAATGGAAGCTAGCGCCAGCAGCAGATAGATAATCATCTCCATCGCCACCATCTAGTATATTAGTACCAGATGAATAGTCTGCGTAAATGAAATCGTTACCTGCACCACCATTCAAGAAGTTACCACCATAGGTAGCTTTAGCATTTAAGGTGTCATGACCTGCACCACCATTCAGGGTATTACTGCTGCCAAAGAAGCCGGAGTAGCTATTAGCAATAGATAAATAATCATTGCCATCGCCACCATCTAGTAGGCTCGCTCCACCTGTAGCTTCTGCATATAAAAAGTCGTTACCTGTACCACCATAGATGGTATTCTTATTACGTGAATTGTCGCTAACACGTAAGAGATCGTTACCTGCACCGCCATTGAGGGTGTCATTGCCACCACTACCGCCGTTGAGTGTATCGTCGCCATTGCTGCCTACAATATTGTCGTTATATGCTGTACCTTTGATTTCTAATCGTTCGATATTCTTGTAGCGGACTTGATTTGTGTCGGCAGTAATGGAACCTTGGTTAGTGCTAGGGTTGTATGTTGAGGTGATACCTGCGATCGCATTACTATAGTCAATGTACAAGTAATCATTACCTGTTCCTCCATCAACTGTTTGAGTTACCAAGGAATAGAGAACAGTTTCTGGGCTACTAATATAGAAAGAGTCATCACCACTATCACCATTGAGAGTGTTAGCACCCTGAACTCCATAGGCATAAAAAGTGTCTGCTCCGTTTCCACCTGAAACTGTATTCTTGCCTTTCCATTGATAATTAATGTCAAGGGTGTCATTTCCATCACCTCCGTCGAGAACATTATTACCAGCAGACAAATCAGCTGCAATATAATCATTTCCGGTTCCACCCCGAAGGGTATTGTTTCCTACGGCGTAGCGAGCAGAAAGACGATCATCCTCAGAACCACCATCTAAGATATTTTTTCCATAAGAGAAAGAAATATCTAAGGTATCGTTTCCACTTCCACCCTTAAGGGTGTTATTTCCAGTCGAGCTATAAACGTAAAGTTCATCATTTCCCGCTCCACCATCTAAAAGGTTGTTCCCAGAGGAGTTGGCGGCATAGAAGGAATCATTACCTGCTTCACCATATAGACTATTATTACCCTCTTCTCCGTTTAAATAGTCATTACCTAAGCCACCATAAAGATAGTCATCACCTAAACCTCCATAGAGTTTGTCATTATCCTCATCACCATAAAGATAGTCATTACCTAAGCCTCCATAGAGGTTGTCGTCTCCCGCAAATCCGATGATGGTATCATTCTCATTACCACCATAAAGAAAATCAAGGTAATTTTTATTATCTGTACCCTTGATAATTGCCATAAATTTAGTTCCCTTGGAATCAAAGTTTTATACAGTTTTTAAGTTTTCAATTTGCATTTAGTGCTGTTGTAATGCACTAATGATTAACCGAAAGTTTGCACCATCGGCGGGCTTTATGTCGCTATGAGGCGGCACCATTTCTGTATGAAGATTGACCCAGTTGATGGGTTTACTGGTAATACTTTAATAGTTGTCTAACGTTTTTCAGAAATATCTCTAGCCTTGGGAACTGCACACGTTAGAGCAATAAATCATCTCAGGCTCTTATTAATGCTCTTTGGAGCCAATACTAATTTTGCCAAATATGTCAAACAATTAATGGCGTTAAATCTGCCTGGGAAGCTATAAAGCTTCAATTAATAGGTTATCATCCTGCCAGAGGAGCGCATTTTCTTTGACACTAAACTTTACTTTCTTCTACCCAAATATTTACCTCTTTAAAAACTCAAGGTTTCAAAATGGACGAGGTTTATATACATGATGAGCTAGACTGTCATGTATAACTTGGGATAATAGATCAATATTTAGGCACTAGATAAAAGCCTCAAGTACCACTACGTACAGAAGATGATAAATTTGAAACTGATTATAGAAATTTACCGAAGCGGTTAAGATCGATTTGCCTAATCGATGAAGCAAAGCATGGGATAAACTATTAGAAATAGCTGAGAAAAATTAAGTAACCAGAAGTGAAGTGATAGAAATTTTTGCTCGCAGTGGCGAATTATATTAAGTCTTATCTCTAGGCTACTTAATATCTATGCACTTACCTCAGCGTGCCTCTGCATTTAAAAAAGAAAAAAGGTGGGCATTACCCACCCGATAAATTTATCCTTTAACACAAAGAACTTGCTTTAGTGTTGCTACAACTTCAACTAAATCTGCTTGATTTGCCATCACTTGTTCTATCGGCTTATAAGCACCTGGAATTTCATCTAACACGCCCTCATCTTTGCGGCATTCTACACCATTTGTTTGCTCTATCAAATCATCAAGTGTGTAGACATTTTTTGCCTTATTTCTAGACATCAAACGCCCCGCGCCGTGAGAACAAGAACAGAAACTATGAGCATTACCTTTACCCTTAACAATGAAAGACTTTGCCCCCATCGAACCAGGAATAATCCCATAATCTTCAGTCTGAGCCCGGACTGCACCCTTACGAGTAACGTATACATCCTCGCCAAAATGCACTTCTTTTTCGGCGTAATTGTGATGACAATTAACTTGCAATAAAGGTTTAGTTGCTTTCCCGCCTACCAGATGTTTTTCAACTATGTGCTTAAAACGCGCCATCATCACATCGCGGTTAACACGCGCATAGTTTTGTGACCATTGTAAATCATGCCAATATGCCTGGAATTCTGGCGTACCAGCAATAAAATGAGCCAAATCAGGGTCAGGTAATTTATTACCTGCCATTTTTGCTAATTCTCTAGCTGTGTGAATATGACACTGAGCTAGTTTATTGCCGATGTTACGCGAACCTGAATGCAGCATCAGCCAAACTTGATTCTCTGTATCGAGGCACACTTCAATAAAGTGATTTCCTCCACCAAGAGAACCCATCTGTTTCATTGCTTTACCTTGTAGGTCTTGCACACCGCGATGCAAGTCTTTAAAATCATCCCAGTGTTGCCAGTTACTGACGGATTTTTCAACGTCTTTATTTTCGTTGAATCCAGTCGGAATTGCTGCTTCAATATCCAGGCGGATTTTCTTGAGTTTACCTTCTAGTTGTTCGGCGGTAAATGCTGTTTTGATCGCGCTCATACCGCAGTTATGAACAAATACTCCGGCTTTCAGGGCGAAATTATGGTACTCCGGTACTGTTAGACAGTAAACATCCTCTGTGTAATTTAGTAGATTTACTGCTACAACCTTGTGATTGCATTGATGTTCTTTTCTGCGGTGATTGTGGAGTCCAATTGGAGTTTTGACATCTACACCACAAATCTCACAGGTATAGTATTGGTTAGCAATCTCTTGAGACTTTTCTCTCCCTTTTTCACTCTTGTTATATTCAACTAGATATTGTTTACCCCGATTACCATTACCTGCGACTGCATTTTTAAAATGCTCTGGTTGCTGTTCCATGTATTGAAGGATATTCCTAGTTCCCCGTTCAGCATAGTATTGGTATCCTTCTGGAGTTTTTGCTTTTTGAGCAAGGGAAGCAACTCTTTTTTCTTCAAATTCGGCAGAATGCCAGTGTTGGTTACGCTCCACTAGAGAGCGGTGGTAAGCAGAATGATCGCGATTACCCATGAATTCAAGATTTTCTGGTCGATTATCAGATTCATCGAAATTCTGATGATGAATAACTGTTTTCTGTCCCTCAAATCTAGGAACCTTGCCTAGTAACCCAGACCTGGCAATAATCCAGTGTGCTTTTTGCCATCTGCTGGAGTATGGCTGAGTAATCAGGGTGTAGCCATCTTTGTCAGTCTTGGAGTAAAAGGGCATTAAGGAAGTCTCTGCTTGAAGTAACTGAGCTTCTTTATAGGTTCCGTCCCGAAGCATGAATTGGTGATCGGGAGTACAAATAATTTCTTCACCGTTATCCAGAATCACTTTCACGAGTGGAGCATTCCGTCTAGTCAACTTAGCAGTTGCTTGAGCCGCAACGATTTTTCCTGTTGGCGTACAAGCATAAACAATAAACTCTGTACCCCAATCGATTAGGTCTTTAATAGTATAAGATTTACCATCCGCTAGAGGAATTAAGGTATCTCCTATGAAGCAACCAATATCTACACCGACAGCAGCAGGGATAATTGCCTCTTTGGTTGCAATTACAGAACCAACTAAAGCACCTTTGCCTAAGTGGACATCTGGCATTAAGGCCACGTGCTTAAACACAAATGGTAATGATGCCACATTTTTTGCCATCTTGGTTTCTTCTGGGCCCAAAGAGTGATTTGCCCAAGATAAAACGGGTGCTGGTGTGGTAATTTCTAACTTTTCGTATGGCATAATTTATTCTATTTTGGATTTTAAATTTTAGATTTTGGATTAGGTCTATGTACTGATAATTTATCTAGTACTTTTTTACGGTTTTTAGTAAACACTAAATTTATTACTACTAACTTGCTTACCCATAAATTTAAACTTGACATACTACTTAGTTGTAGCAATTTAAATGCTTATTGTCTTTCATTTAACTCGTTCAGTCTTCGTGAAGCTGAAGAACTACTTTTAGGGAGTAGCACATTTATACTACAAATGTAACTCATGCGATTACAAGCGTCAAGTCCATACCACAGAGAGAAAACAGATGTTTCCTAGATATATTAAAATTTGTAAAGAAAATTACTCTGTTAAATAACTCCTTAAACTTCTGACACAATATGGCAGTCCGTCAAGATACAATCTGGGAACGTTTTTTATCTCCTGTAATGCGTCTTTTGATTGATGAAGAAGGCTTACGGCGTTACGCTGATAGTATTGACTGGGAGAAAGAGGGCGATCGCTTCCGGCGAGATGATGTCATAATTCCCTCGTACTACAGCAGTCAAAACTTTCACGGGATTACAGGCGGCTATCTCACTTACAATGCAGCAGTTAGTTACGATCCGATTACCCAATATGTTGTGCCGCCTAATGAAACTATTGTCCGCCAAGCCTTAATTGATGCTGTTAAGGTAAAACCACGACGCATACTTGACTTAGGTTGTGGCACAGGTTCCACTACTCTAATGTTAAAACGGGCTTTTCCCGAAGCGGAAGTTATTGGTTTGGATTTATCACCCTATATGCTGGTAAGGGCAGAAGATAAAGCTAGAAATGCTGGTTTAGAGATAGTCTGGCGACACGGAAATGCGGAAAAAACCAGTTTCAGAGATGCAACATTTGACTTAGTGACAGCTTCTTTGCTATTCCACGAAACTCCAAATGAGGTGTCCTTAGCAATTTTGCAGGAAAGCTTTCGCTTGCTAGTAACTGGAGGACAAGTCCTAATTCTAGATGGAAATCAAAAGACTCTGCGGCAGTTAGAATGGCTTAATGATGTTTTTGAAGAGCCATATATTCGTGAGTATGCTGCTGGTAATACAGAGGCGAATATGGGTGCGGCCGGATTTGAAGCTGTGCGATCGCAGGATGTATGGTGGATAAATCAGGTAACTGGCGGCGTTAAACCGATCGCAACTGAAAATGTCCGTCGTTATACTCCCACATCAGTAGATAATAATGATTTGGAGGGACTTGGATCTCCCGCATTTGGCATAATCGCATGAGTTTAAAGGCAGTTCTCTTTGATTTCAATGGTGTCATCATTAACGATGAGCCAATCCACCTACAACTGATCGATGAGATTCTCATTGAAGAAAATCTCCAACCCCAAAAAGTGAGTGAGCGTCAAGCTTCTCTTGGACGCAGCGATCGCGCTTGTTTTGGGCAACTACTCGCTAATCGTGGTAGAGTCGCTAACGAAAACTACTTAACTCAGTTGTTGTACCGCAAAGCCCAAGCTTATACGGTGGAGTTAGAGAAAATAGAGAAACTGCCTTTATATCCAGGTGTAGAAGACTTAATATATCAGGTGCGATCGCGGAATTTGAAATTAGGATTAGTCAGTGGCGCTCTTCGCCAAGAAATAGAATTGGTACTCCATCGTGCCAAACTAGACAAACATTTTAAAATTATCGTTGCGGGCGATGACATAACCACCAGTAAACCAGAACCTGATGGTTATTTACTGGCAGTAAAATGCCTAAATAAAGAATATCCTGAATTAAACCTTCAACCACAAGAGTGTCTGGCAATTGAAGATACCCCCGCAGGTATTGCCGCAGCGAAGCGATCGCAGATGCAAGTTGTTGGTGTAGCGAACACTTACCCATTCCACATGCTTCAGCGCTGCTGTAATTGGACTGTTGATTATCTCAGTGATTTGGAACTGGAACGCGTGCAGAAGATTTATTCTCAAAAAGAGCCTCAGCCATCGGCAACTGAATGTTAGAATACTCTATGGTGATAGTCTATTGAGTTAATGAGTAATATTACTCTTGACTTAGCAACGATTCAGGGGAATTAGCTCAGTTGGTAGAGCGCTGCGATCGCACCGCAGAGGCCATCGGTTCAAATCCGTTATTCTCCATTTGTACATTCGCAAATTATATGTCGCAATTTGCTAATTAAAGTTAGATAAGAATTGATAAAGGTGCGGTGTGGGAAGAGGGGAGCGTTGGTCGCCTTTTCCCTAACCCCTTTTTTTAATTATTTTGTTCTGCCTGAGTTTGAATAAAGAGGAGATAGTTTGGTATGTTACTTGAACTCAATCAACTAATTGTTAGAGCCGGTCATCAGTTGTTGATTAAAGATATCTCCTGGTCGGTATACAAACGTATTTTGACAGAATTGGGGGACAATCGCAGTTCTAGGATAGGTTACAGTCAAGGAGTGCTGGAAATAATGGCTCCATTACCAGAGCATGAAGTAGCTAAAGTTATTATTGGAGACTTGGTAAAAGTTTTATTAGAAGAACTCGATCTGGAATTTTGGAGTTTGGGATCTACGACTTTTGATAAACAAAGTATGGATGCTGGGGTAGAACCTGATGATTGTTTCTATATCCAAAATGAAGCTAGAATTAGGGGCAAAGATAGAATCAATTTAGAAACTGATCCACCTCCAGATTTGGCTATTGAAATTGATATTACCTCCCGCACTCGTTTCAATAATTATCAAGCGTTGAGAGTACCAGAACTGTGGCGATGGAATGGAAGCAAGTTGGAAATAAACGTGCTGCTCGATGGTAAATATGTAGAATCAAATACCAGTTCTATTTTCCCCAATCTTCCAATTCAGCAAGTGATTCCCGAATATTTGATCCTGAGTAAGACCAATGGAAGGAATGCGACAATGAAAGCATTTCGTGTATGGGCAAGACAGCAAATAGGAGTGATTTAGTTACAATCCAATTGGTATTCCATTGATTCCACTTCTAACGTTGATGGTGAGTCTGGCATTGTCGGCTGGATTGTAGTGTTTGTTGTGAGTCTGTTGGGCTTAGGAACGCTCCCTACCTGGAAATTTGGTAAGGTACAACCGCCGATGCTGGGGTAACTCAATTGACGTTCCCCATCCTGTAGAGGGATGAGAGATTACGGTAATTTAAGATAAAGTCGTCGAAATAGTGTAAATGGAAGCAAGATCGATATCAACCTGCTTCACTTAATTCGCAATGCCGAATATATATATTTTTTGTTTGCCGAACCACTTAGATTACCATCAAACCATTGTGATAGAGCGGGTTGAAGCATAGAGAAAATTGTTATCGAAAAAGACGTTTATTGTTTGAGGAAACCTCCTATGAAAGCGGATTACCTAATTGTAGGCAGTGGTTTATCAGCATTGGTCTTTGGCGCTTTGATGGCAAACTCAGGTAAGACCGTGCAAATACTCGAAGCTCATGAGCATCCGGGCGGCTTTGGTCACACGTTTATGATGGCTAAAAAATACACGTTTAATGCCCAATTCCATTATGTTTGGGATTGCGGTGAAGGACAAACGGTTAATCGGGTACTCAAGAAATTAGGCTTGGATCGGGAAGTGACTTTTGAGCGGTATGACCCGGATGGTTTTGACCACATGCGAATGCCGGGGTATGCGTTAGATATGCCTTCGGAACCAGAGGAACTGATCCAGCGATTATCAAAGCTGTTTCCTGAATATAGAGATCGCATTCGCCAATTTGTTAACGATGTCGAAAAAACGAGCGCAGGTTTGAAAATACTCGCTCCTCCAGTTAAGCCAATTGAACTGCTCCAACATCCAGGTGAAGTGGTTTGTACTGTCCAATATCTCAACAGTACACTTCAGGATGTATTCGATAAATTTCAGCTACCACAAGCCGCCCAAACCCTATTAGCTCTGCAATGGCCTGATTTTTTGCTGCCTCCAAATCAACTCTCGTTTTATGCCTGGGTCGCTTTATTCAAGGGCTATCAAGCCGGTGCATTTTATCCAACCCAGCATTTTGAGCATGTTATCAATTCGTTAGTCAAAGTGATTGAATCAAATGGAGGGCAGGTACTACTAAACCATGAAGTCACGAATTTTAGAGTCATAGACAAAACGGTTACGGGCGTTGAGGCGATGGATTTAAACACCCATCAAACTCATGAATTTACAGGCGACACCGTGATTTGCAACATTGACCCCAAAAAAGCCGCCAAAATGATTGGTGAGTCAAAGTTCTCTAAAACCGTGCGCCGAAAACTCAACTATGAGTATTCTGCATCCAACTACATGGCTTATTGCGTCGTCAAAGACCTCGACCTGCGAGACTATGGATTTGGCAAGTGGAATGTTTTCCACACTGGTCATCAGGATTTGAATGAAGCCTTTGCTCAGATGTATGAACACAATGATTTTTCCAATCCCAGCTTTGCCATAACAACGCCGACTTTATTGACACAAGCGAGTCGGGATTGTCCAGAGGATTGTCAGATTGTTGAATTCCTTACTGTTGCTAATTACAACTACTTTAAGCAATTGCGGCAGAGCGATCGCAAAGCTTACAACCAGAAAAAGCAAGAAATCTTCGATTCTATCCTGGATGTCGTGGAAAAAGAATATATACCGAATTTTAGAAAGCATCTAGTCTTTCATATCACCGGCAGTCCCACCACCAATGAACGTTATTGCTGGTGTCCCAATGGGAATTCCTACGGTTCTAGTCTCACACCGCGCAACATGGGTTTGGGGCGCTTGAATCACGAAACCTCACTCAATCATTTCTATTTCTGCAATGCCTCATCAGGCTATCCGGGCTTTGCTCCCACATTCTGGACTGGGGCGTTGCTGTATCAACGATTATCTGGTGATGTGCTTTTAGGCAATAGCTAAACAGACAACTCGCACATATAGGACTCCTATTTGATTTTTGAACAAGACTCAATACGGATGTATCCTTCTTTTCTTCCCAATTCACAATTCCCAATCCACGCAAGTAAATTCAGGAATCAAACCGGATTCCTATATTATTCATATTCAACAACTGAGAGGTCAGTTATGAGAATTGCAATTATCGGTGGTGGAGGCAGTGGTATGGCTACAGCTTACCTGCTTGATAAACAAGGGCATCATGTCACTGTATTTGAACGGCAGCCGATGTTGGGGGGGCATATTCGGACACTCAACAAGAATGTGAAGCCCAACCAATCTGATTGCAATGAAATGTTGGAAAGTGGAGTGCTAGAATTTCCTACCGTATTTCACAGCTTTGTTGCTCTTATGCAAGAGCTAGGAGTGGAACTAGAACCCATCCATGTTGGTTCAGCTTTATTCCCCAAAAATGGTAGTCCCTTTTTCTCGAAGGTCACGAATGAGAACAACTATACAGGCATCCAACGCCTGATTGAATATCTGCGGTTCGATACCATCCATACCCGTTCCCTTGGATTATGGCTAAAAACGCGATTTGCCCAGATGGAAGATTTTTACGATCGCCCACTGTCTCAATATGTAAACAACCAAAGTATAAGCAATACCTGGCTAAAGTTACTGACGATGTATAGCTACTCAATGCCCTTTGAACTCATTGATAACTTTCCCGCAGAGATGGGAATTCCGATGTTACGCGACTACCTCGCGGTCAAATGGCTCAGGATTAAAGGCGGTGTATATTCCTATATTGAAAAAATTCTGGAGCGATTTAAAGGAGAAGTTTTGTTGAATGTGGAGATTGTTAATATTTCTAGAAGTGCAGATGGTGTGAAAATTCAGCGATCTGCCTCTGGCGGCAGCGCTTCTCTGCGAGACGCTCCGCGAACGCTATCGCAGGGTGATATCCAGGAGTTTGATAAAGTCGTGTTTGCCACGCCACCCGACCAAGTGATGGCTCTGTTAGCTGACCCAACGGAGGCTGAAATTAAACGCTTCTCAGATTGGAAAGCCAATTATGCAATCACTACAATTCATACTGATACTTCCATGTATGATCATCATCACATCCACCACCCCTCAGAATTTGATTTCTTCCAGACAGACACCCAATGGGGATATAACAGTTACTTAAATCAGCTTTGTGGCATCTCATCGCCACAGAATTATTTTTTATCGTTTCAACTAGAAGGATTGATTGCTCGCGATCGCATTATTCACACTCAAGAACACCACACGCCGTTGTATACGACTGAATCTTTTAGATATCGAGACGAAGTAGTTGCCACCAATGGAGAAAATCATACTTACTATGCGGGAGCTTATCTAGGAGATGGATTACATGAAGGAGCGATCGCGTCTGCCTTTCGAGTTGCTCAACTCATCGGTTCACCCTTAGCTGTTTCCATTTCTGGGTTCAACGACGGAAACGCAGACACAGTAGAGATAGCGGCGGATACGGCAGGTATTGGAAAATATTTAACTCATCCCCGTTCCCATCGATCTTGAGATTTTAGTTATAAACCAATACGCTTGGGTTAAGGGTCACTGGCAAAAATTTTGGGTTTTTGAGACGCGATAAATCGCCGTCTCTACAAGTGTTTTGGTCTTATCTGAACTGTATTGAGTTATAAACCCTTACTTTTTACCTAACGTGTATTGACTACTGCGATCGTTCCTACGGTTCAAAAAACAACAAACTCATGGTTCTGTTGAATAATTTCATTCAATGCAGCCATATCAATTAAAAATGCGTCATGTCCGTGGGTTGACTTTAACCACGACAATTGAGCATTAGGGATTAAATTTGCTAATTCTTGTTGTTCTACTGGCGGATAGAGAATATCAGAATCAATGGCGACAACTAGAGTTGGTTGCTGAATGCTTCCCAGCACAGATTCATAATCTGATAAATTAGGAGCCGTGCGATCGCGTGCAATATCATGGCCATCCATTGCATGGGTGAGGGTGATGTAAGTATTGGCATCAAATCGTTCTGTCAGCTTTTGACCTTGATGCTGTAAGTAACTTGCTATAGCAAACTTCTCAGATGGATCATACTGCCGTCCAAAGCGGGTTGTAAAACTATCCCAAGAACGGTAAGTAGACATCGCCATCATTCTCGCCACTGCTAGTCCTTGGTTTGGAGGCGCATCCAGGGTGTAGTTCCCTCCTTGCCAATTTGGATCGGCATAAATTGCCTGTCTTTGGGCTTCACTTAATCCAATACACCAAGCGGAATGTCTGCCAGAAACAGCGATAGGTGCAATACCTTTCACCTTGTCGGGATATAATAATGCCCACTCCAGTGATTGCATTCCACCGAGCGAACCACCAATTACGAACCGCAGAGATTGAACACCCAGATATTCTAGTAGTACAGCTTGTAGGCGAACCATATCTCGGATTGTAATTTTAGGGAAGGATACACCATAAGGCTTTCCCGTTGTTGGGTTGATAGTAGTTGGCCCGGTTGTACCGTAACAACTTCCCAAAATGTTGCTGCACACAATAAAATTGCGATCGGGATTGAAGGCTTTCCCTGAACCAAACAAAGGTTCCCACCAATCATCAGCATCAGCCGAACCAGTTAAGGCATGACAAATTAGTACCCCATTATCGCCTTGAGCATTTAACTCTCCCCAGCTGCGATAAGCAATCTGAACCCCAATTAATACTTCGCCGCTTTCAAGTTGAAATGGCTCTGTAAGCTGGTAAAACTGGGTTTGTGGTGAGATGAAATCTGAGTAGATCATATCGTATGAAGGGGGGAGAGGGGAGATGGGAGGCTAGGGAGCAGGGGAAAAAGAATCAATGCCCAATGCCCAATGCCCAATGCCCAATTAAGAATTAAATCTTAACTTGCCCGAATGCCTGCTGAAAATCCTCTTTAATATCGTCAATATGTTCAATTCCCACTGATACGCGTACCAAATCGGGTGTCACACCTGCTGAAAGCTGTTCTTCATCACTTAGCTGTTGATGAGTTGTGGAAGCGGGATGAATCACGAGGGTTTTAGCATCACCAACATTTGCTAAATGACTTGCCAATTTCAGATGATTAATAAAAGCTTTACCTGTCTCCAATCCACCTTTGATGCCAAAGTTTAAAACTCCCCCAAAGCCATGCCGGAGATATTTTTTCGCTCGTTCATGATAAGGGTGATTAGGAAGTCCGGGATAATTAACCCATAATACTTGCTCTTGTTGCTCTAACCACCGAGCCAATTCTAAAGCATTGCTGACATGACGATCTACACGTAAAGAAAGAGTCTCTAATCCTTGCAGTAAAAGAAAGGCGTTAAATGGACTCAAAGACGGGCCAAAATCCCGTAACCCCTCGACTCTAGCGCGGATAATAAAAGCAATGTTGCCAAAGGAACCGCTAGGCCCAAACACTTCTTGAAAATTCAGCCCATGATAGCCAGGTGCTGGCTCAGTAAATAGGGGAAACTTGCCATTACCCCAGTCAAATTTACCCGAATCGACAATTACGCCGCCAATGGAAGTACCATGCCCACCAATCCATTTAGTTGCAGATTCCACTACAATGTCTGCACCATGTTCAATTGGTCGAGCTAGATATCCACCAGCACCGAAGGTATTATCCACAATTAAAGGTATGCTGTTTTCGTGGGCAATGTGAGCTAAAGCGGCAAAGTCAGGAATGTTATATTGAGGATTGCCAATGGTTTCAACGTATAACGCTTTGGTGCGATCGTCGATCGCCTGACGGAAACTTTCTGGATCGTCTCCCTCGACAAACTTGACGTTAATACCTAAACGTGGTAATGATACTTTAAACTGGTTATATGTTCCCCCATACAAAAAACTAGTGGAAACGATATTATCCCCAGCCTGAGCGATGGTACTGATTGCCAAGAATTGCGCCGCCTGACCACTAGCTGTTGCTAATGCTGCTACACCTCCTTCTAGTGCAGCAATCCGCTTTTCAAATACATCCGTCGTCGGGTTCATGATCCGGGTGTAAATGTTACCAAATTCCTGGAGAGCAAATAACCGCGCTCCGTGTTCGGTGTCGTCAAAAACGTAGGAAGTCGTTTGGTAAATTGGTACAGCACGGGCATTAGTTCCAGGAGCCGGCTCTTGTCCAGCATGAACTTGCAGAGTTTCAAAACGATATTGTTCAGACATCAGCAGTTATTTTGGTTTCGAATTATATAAATAAGTAATGTGCTACTTGAGTGTTGGGCTAGATTAATCAACGGTAATTCTTAAGGCTTACCGTATTTTACAGTTATTTTTAGTAAATTAAATCATAGTGTAAGGGCGCACAACTGTGCGCCCCTATGGTTGATTCTTAACTGATTAAGTTAAGTTAGGGAACCAACATTGAACGAGGATTAATCATCCCTGCCTCTTGAATCGTTGAAAAAGCAGTTTCCCCGATGATGCGATGAGCCGCAGCCGTCGGATGAATGCCATCCCAGAACAAAAACTGATCTGGGTTACTACAGGTGCGATCGCCAGATAGACATGGACTGATGACATTGGTAAAGTTAAAGGCTGCCGGATTTGCGTTGGCGTAGCCCGTCGCAGACATTGCATCTCGATATAGTGCGTTGGCATCTAATTGCACAATCTCCAGATCGGAATGCTGTTGACTTAGTACCTTTAGCGATCGCCTCAAGCCTTGATTATGTGCTTGTGTTAATGCACTGAGGTTCACAGAATTTGTACTGTTTCTAGTGGCAGGTAACTGTCCTAAATCTGGTAAATTTCCTACCAGAATCTTTTTAGCACCCACATCAGTTAGAGAATTGATTGCCGTTGTCACATTTTTAACAGGAATAGTTGCATTGCTTACTCCTTGCAAATAATCATTTGCTCCTGCCCACAGCACATACAAAGCATCTGGATTCGTCTGTTGATGTGTCTGCGTAAACGATTGCACTTGATTTAGCAAGCTAGGTACATAGCTGTTGCCAACATTGGCAGTATTTGCTCCTCCATAAGCAAAATTGTGAGTTTGTTTAGGGGAGAGATGGAGGCTTTCGGCAAGATACTCAATCCAAACCCGACCATTCGAGTAACGCCCCTGAAAGTAAGTTGGGTTAGGTGGGTACATTCCTCCTGTCGCCCGGAATACCATCCCTGTATCCGAAAGACTGTCTCCAAATACATAAAGTTCTGAGATGGGATGAGTTTTATCCATAAATTTTGCTGCTACAACCATAATAAAAATAAGGAGAGCAAGTCCTGTTCTTAAAAGCCACTTTTTTCTTTGCATTAAACTTTTCTGCAAACCCTAAAGACTACAGATGTTGATGACTATTTTTGTGATTAAAGATTGAGCTTGCAATTGAACACTTCTCTAAGTTAACAAGCTGGCTTGAAGGCTAGTGAGCAAAACCGGATACTTTCAGGTGTGGATTTTGCCAATTGTTTTAATGCCACGATGTTCTGTTTTGCCCACAATGCGTAGGCGTAGCCCGTCGTAGACATCGCAACGAAAAACCGATCAAATTACTTATGGTTGCATAAAGGCGATCGCCTGCTTGAAGAGTCGGCAAATCTGGAAAACTAATTGCTGCAATGCTTATGAAACTCAAGATGCGAGTTGAAAAATTGCATAAATGTTCAACTCGCCTCCGTTAAGTACTAGAAAATTACAATCGCTCTGTTATATATCTCGACTTAACGGAATTTTTATCGGTCAATTGCTTCACCCTTTTGGGTGAGTCAGATATCAACCGATCAGATGACCTGAATGAAGGAAGCTGAGATTAATAATAAAGAAGATTCTATTACTTAAGAACAGCGATCGCATTTTACCTAAGAATAACCTTATGAAACTCCTTACTTTAATAAATTCTACACTTATTTTTGCCTCTATTACTCTTGTACCTGGAATCGTTGTAGCTCAAACAGCTACTAACAATAATAGTGAAACAATTGCTATTAACTCTAACAACTTACCTGGTAACTCTATTCCTGTGAATTACCTCCAACCTTTCAATCTAGTTACTTTTGCGTATCAGGGAGGTTTGAAGCAGCACGGGATTCCTAGTGGAGAAATGCTAGTATTTGAAACTCAGAACAGAAATATTATTGCAAACGATTTGGTGAAAGCTGCTGTTAATGCAGATAAATTACCATCAAAAGCTTTAAATGACCAAAATTATCTAAGTGCTGTTAATTCACAACTCAACGCATTGCCTGATTATGCTGCTGCGGATTGATTGGTTTTTCTTATATTTTTTCTAAAGGCAAATTTGTGAGTATACTATATTCGTGTGCTTCTTACCAAATATAAATAAAAGCATTTTATACACAGTGATCGCTAGTGTATAAAACAAAGTTACATATTGAAGAACAATTCCTAGATTTTGACAGAGCTTGTGCATATAAGTTCTGTTATTGTGTGTTGAAGTCACAGAAAATTGTATAATCAACAACCTATCAAGCAAAAATTTCGTTTTCTATAGAGAATGACAGAAGTAATTAGAACAGGGAGCCTAAATAACATCGAGTCCATTGAGTTTGAAAAGCGGTGCTTGCACAAAGCCAGAGAAATAGGCGATCGCAACAGTGAAGTCATTTGTTTAGCAAGTTTGGGCAATGCTTATCAGTCCATTGGGGAGTACCACCTAGCAATTGAGTTTTATCAGCAGTGGTTGGATATAGCGAAAGAAATAGGCGATCGCTTCGGAGAAGCCAAATCTTTGTCTGGATTGGGTAACGCTTACCAATCACTGGGGAAATACCAGCGAGCAATCGAATTTTATCAGCAGTGGTTGAGTATCACCAGGAAAATAGGCGATCGCACCGGAGAAGCCATTTGTCTAGGAAGCTTGGGCAATACTTATGAATACCTGGGCAAGTACGACCAAGCGATTGAGTTTTATCAGCAGTGGTTGAGTATCACCAGGAAAACAGGCGATCGCACTGGAGAAGCCATTTGTCTAGGTAGTTTGGGCAATACTTATGAATCATTGGGGCAGTACCAACTGGCAATTGAGTTTTATCACCAATGGTTAGAAGTTACAAGATTAATTAGCGATCGCAATGGGGAGGGCATGGCCTTAAGTGGATTAGGAAGTGCTTATAAGGCTTTGGGACAGTACCAAAGAGCGGTTGAGTTTCATCAATATTCATTAGAGATTAGAAGGAATCTTGATGACCAAAATGCAGAAGCAAACTCCTGGTTTAATTTGGGTTTAGTGTTAGAAAAAATCAATCGCGAATCAGAAGCAATGAATGCCTTTTGCAATGCTCGCGGGATTTATCACGCAATGGGAATTGATGCCAGCCTGCAAGATTGTAACCATGCGATTGAGCATCTTTCTCAAAATGTTTCAACCATAGCATCTCGCTTCTGGTTTGGGAGATGGTTCAGTCATTTGTCGCACTTAATCAAAACTGATTCTAACCAGTAAATCTTCTACCACTGATTCAGGTAATATAAGGATATTTTAAAAGCTTTTGATCATTTTAATCGCTAAATATAGATTAAAATCCACTTTTAAAACATCCTCTGAATCCAGTGGGATTATATCAAGAAGATGGATATTTATTGAATACCGCAACTGAGTTATTGCCATCAAAGGCAAACACCGTAAACGGGTCTTTTCGATTCCCCATCTCCATTCCAGGAGTACCTACAGGCATTTGAGGAACAGATAAACCAACAACATTTGGCTTTTCTTGAAGCAAACGTTTGATGTCGTTTGCTGGGACGTGTCCTTCAATGACATATCCATTAACAATTGCTGTGTGGCAAGATGACAAGTTATCCGGTACGTTGTACTTTTGTTTGACCGTTTCGATGTCAGGCGTGGAAAAGTCTGTGATTTCAAAACCTTGTGTCTTTAAGTGGTCAATCCACCCACCACAACAGTTACATTCGGGACTGTGATATACAGTGGCATTTAGCGGTGTTGATTTTGATGGTGTCTGTTTGTCCTGAATACGCTTAGTGGTACTTACTAGTTGAGCATTAGCTGTCACAGAATCAGGAAAAACAGCTTGAGCATTACTTGTAGAAGCAGTGCTTCCCAAAATGCCTAACACCCCTACTGTGAGACAAATTGTTACTACGATACGTACCACGATGGGAAGTAACCATTTTTGCCAGCAATAAATAAATTCTTTGTGCGACATCTGAGACTTCCTGATTACAACATTGCATAAATTTGTTGTAACAAATTCTCTTCAAAAAGACTTTGCGTATCTTTCCTTTGTGCTTAGTTTGCGTCCCTATACGTTTAAAACACTACAAATTTAGCCAATGCGTCGCTCGACAATGCTATTGCATTGCTTAACAATGCCAATGCGTCGCCCTACAATGCCATTGCATCACCTTACAACGCTATTGCATCGCCTTACAATGCCAATGCATCCCTTTGCATTTAAAAAGGTAAAGTTACGATTTTACCCCTACTAAGTCTGAGAGGTTGCTTGAAAAGTGTTTCGCTGTGACTTTAGGCACTGTGAGATCCCCCTAACCACCCTTAAAAAGCTACGGTGTACACACAAGTCGGAAATAATAGGTCTGTCAAGGAATAATTGACGAGTACATTCTTTGTAGAGACGGCGATTTATCGCGTCTCTCTAACGTATCAGTCTTTTAGACGCGATAAATTGCGTCTCTATATGAGGGCTTTCTGGCTTATCCCAAGCGTATTGGGATAAAACTAAAACTGGATTTGACTTGTGTACACCGTAGCCTTAAAAAGAAGGGAACTGAAATCAAAGTCCCCCTTTTTAAGGGGGATTTAGGGGGATCTAGAACTTTTGATACCGACAAGAAGACTTTTCAAACATTCTCTTATAAAGTAAAAGCGATCCCTTATTCAGTCATCACAACTGCAAGCCAAGACACATAGCGCCTTGTCGCCAGATATTGCTTTATCAAAGCTAAAATTCCTTACCCAACTGCCACCAAAGGCTGAGGTCTTTCAGCTGCTTTGTGCCATACCGATTGTCCTGTCAGCAGTTCTACAACATCCATGCCATTACCAATTACACCTGGTACACTTGGATACCCAGCACTCGCCCCTACCAAAAAGAGATTAGGTAACTCTGTCGTATATCCCAGACGATTTAAACCAACCTGTTTAGGTACTAATTTCGCACCATAAATATTACCTTGCGGTTGTCCTAAATAAAATTCGCTGGTGGTAGGTGTACCGTAAACTTTCATCCGGGCATATTTGTCTACATCGGGAATCAAATCTCGCACACTTGTCATAATCTGCTGATAAAATTCTCGCTTTTTGGCTTTATACGCTTTTGCGTTGCTTTTGTACAGATGTTCAAATGGTTCATAAGAACAGACAGTAGCAATTTCTAATACATGATGTCCCTCTGGCCCCATTCCTGGTTCGCTAGATTTCATCGTCGGACAAGAGAGGAAAATCCACGGTTGGCTAAAGTCACCTTCTAATTGTTGTTGATATTCTCTGTTCAGGTCGCCTGTGGGATAATACCAAACATTCCAGTTACCAATGCCGTAGCGTTGAGGATCGAAGCGGCTATCTAAACCCAGGTAGATATTAAAAGCACTGGCTGAGTATTGGTAATTAGTGAGACGTTGATGCTCCTTTTGACTCAAAGCTGTAATATCATGCATTAACTCCACTGTTAATTTGGGGTCGAGGTCGCTGATATAAGCTTTGCTGGCTTGATAGCTATTACCATCAGCAAGGACACTAAGGACACTATGGTTGCTAACTTGAATATGGCTCACCGGGGTTGAGTACTTGATGACACCTCCACCTGCGGTAACTACATCTGCAATGGTGTCAACAAGGTTTTTGAAGTGATGTTTTGGATAATAAGCACCTTCTGAGTAGTCCCAAACTAAAGAAGTGTGGGTGAGTAGTGCAATTTCCTGCGGTGGTAGTGCATAGTCGCCACTTTGCCCCGCCAGTAATGCTTGCAGTTTAGGCGATAATCCGACATGGTTATACAAATCTTGGAGTGTCCAATTCCGCTTCCAAAATAAATTCAAATATTTTGGTAGTTTTAACCAGTCAGACAACTTTTGATCGTACCAGCGTATCTCATGCACTAGGTTGCGAATTTCTTGGTGGAGTTGCTGAATTTCATTGCAGTAATGGTTAATCGCACCAGATTCTTCTGGAAATGTTGAGAGTAAACGCGATCGCAAATTCTCCCATCCCAAAGGAATTTTGAAATCCGCCTCTGGTGTGATGACTCGATCGATACAGTCAGAATCGAGACTATTAAAAGGCACATTTTGATGAATATAATCGAGAAATTGAGTTATAGTCTGACCAGAACCACATTGAGAGATGTAATGCACATCAGCACAAAAACGGTATTCTCCGTAATCAAAGGTGTGACAGCATCCGCCAGGTAAATAATGTTGCTCTAGAACTACTACCCGATAGCCTTGTCGAGTTAAACAGGCTGCGGCCGAAAGCCCACCTAGTCCGGCTCCCAGAATCACATAGTCGAAGATTTCCATATCAGCCTCCTTTGGCAATTTTGATTTCTATTGATTTCGGTGTTATGACTTTTTATCACCGTTCTTGTAGTTTTAGAAATGCCAAAATACTCAGCGAATCTTCACCTAAATTTGTAGATTTTATCTAATAAAAACCAGGTAGAAGAAGCATTCGATATAAGGTGTAAGGATTTTTATCGGTGATAATGGTAATTCCTACATCGCTAAATATTTTGATATTTAGCGAATAATTTAGCTAACATTTAGATGCCCTGAAGAATGTTTAAAGTAGCCACTTAACTTAGCTACGAATTTTTGCCAAGGCTTGCAGATAAACTTTGTCTACCTTGAGAACCGTAGTTTTGTAGTTTTGTAGGTTGGGTGCAGCGATAGAGTAACCCAACATAAATAAGGTGGTAATGTTGGGTTGCCTTTCACTCCACCCAACCTACATAAATATATCTTTTAAAAAACTCTAGGTTTCAACATAGATGAGGTTTAGTTAGCAGAAGATAATTTAATAATCTCAGTCTTGTTAAGGAGCATCCCCAATTTTGCTATTGTGCTGCATTCAGACAGGAATCAGAGAATTAAGAAACGAACCGTAAATAACACAACATCAAGAGATTTATAAAGGATTTTTGCGTCAATTTCGTGATTTTTTGAAAAATTTGGATCCTCCCGTATTTTTATCCATCCTTTATTTATTCAGCTTATCGAAAACCGAAAAAATGTTTGATAATGTTTGCTTTTCTTAATGAATATTGGCTAAGGTTTAAATTACTTTAAAGTATACTTGCTAGATAAGTGCAGGAGCTAAAAAAAGATTATCTTTTAGGAGCTGAATACCTAGAAAACAGCTATTAAATATCAAAAGTTTATTGCTATTAACACAAGTATGAATGCACAAATTTATACCCTATTCTATACACGTAATATCATTTCTCGAAATACCTGATACAAATGATTTGTCTCTAACTCTTTCCCCCTGCTGCCTATTTGTACCAACTTTAAAGTGAAACAGTATAAGGGCTTCTCTCAAGGTATTAGATGAGAACTGCTTTGTATCCCAAAATCCTTGTAGAAGTGAGAATGTCACTCTACAATTAACTAATGACTATTGACCCATTTGCAGCACTTGTAGGACAACCGCAAGCCATAGAATTACTGACTCAGGCTGTCAGACAAAACCGGGTTGCTCCAGCGTATCTATTTGTGGGGCCAGATGGTGTAGGAAGAAGTTTAGCAGCCAGGTGTTTTGTGGAATTGCTATTTTCTAGTGAGTTGGGAGTCACTGCGGCTTTACAAAACCGTTTGCGTCAGGGGAACCATCCAGCTTTGTTGTGGGTGCAACCCACGTACCAATACCAGGGACAACGATTAACAGCAGCAGAAGCGGCTGAGAAAGGACTGAAGCGTAAAGCACCACCTGTAATTCGGCTAGAGCAAATTCGGGAAATTACCGAGTTTTTAAGTCGTCCGCCCTTGGAAGCACCAAGGAATGTGGTGGTGCTGGAAGAAGCCCAAACAATGGCAGAAGCCGCAGCCAACGCTTTACTTAAAACCTTGGAAGAACCGGGACAGGCGACGTTAATTTTAATTGCACCTACACCTGAGTCTGTTTTGCCAACTTTGGTGTCACGCTGTCAACGCATTCCTTTTTATCGCTTAGATGCACAGTCTTTGACTGTTGTACTTACACAAACAGGTCATCAAGAAATTTTACAAAATCAGGCAGTGCTGAGTATAGCAGCTGGCAGTGCTGGAAGTGCGATCGCATCTTACGAGCAATTACAAACTATTCCCCTGGAGTTACTCGAAGATTTGAAAAAAGCCCCTGCCTCCTACCGCAAAGCCTTGGAGTTAGCCAAGAAAATTGATAAGGATTTAGATACAGAAGCCCAACTGTGGTTAGTTGATTACCTTCAGCAATTCTACTGGCAGCGCTGGCATCAACCCAGTATTATTAATCAGCTAGAACAATCTCGTAAATACTTGCTTGCTTACGCTCAACCCAGGCTGGTTTGGGAATGTCTGCTTCTATCTATATGTCAAAAATGAAAATTGCATTCACAAACTTTTGTACAAATAGCAATATTAAATAATATTGCTTAAACGCCTGTAAATAATTAGTACTTGCGTATTATTGATATTAAGCTACGCAAAACATCTTGTAGAAAATGCGGCGAGTTAAAAGACATTACCCAAAGGCACTGAAATTTGCTTAATTTTTAAATCTTCATAGCAAACAAAAGTCTTGCGGGGGATGACTAATAAAGGCTGTCCGATTACTATCTTTGAAGATTGTACCCGTGACTTATGATGAAGTTATCGCAGACAATTCCAGTTCTTTTTTTAGGGGCAATTTTGGCTGTGCTTTCTCCTGAACTTTGTGCTGCTTTCAATGTTCAAGAGGTAGCTAGTCTTGGTCAAACATCAAGCGATTTCCCAATAGTCAAATCAGCAGGATTGTCCCCCGATATGGATGTCCCTTGGTCGAAAGCCGTGAGAATCGTTGACCCCTTTGAAGGGGAATTTCTTGGGGTTTTTGACCGCAACTCTTTAGGTGGCTATTTGTACCGTGAAGGTTCAAAGCAAGTTATTAGCTTGTGGACTCCTTCAAGCATTCGAGTCCTTATGACAGTAAATTCTGGTCAAGCAACGTCTTCTTTCTATACCGCAGGTTATGTATATCCCAGACCTGACTTTATTAGGTTTGTCACTACTAAGAAAGTCGATAAAATTTTGCTCAAAGTCAGAGAAAAAGTTTTTAAATTAGACGGTTCAACCGGTAGTTTTGCTGTCAGTCAAGAATTAGCTACTGCTTTAAAAAATGCTCCAGATGAGAACTTAAACATCAGGCTAATCTTGGAAGGTGGTCAAACTGTTGATAGCGAAATTGGCAAAGGTACAGTGAAAGGTTGGCGAAGCATTTACTAAGCAAAAGCTCTTATCTGAGACATAATTCTGATTCAAACGATGACCAAATAATTACTAATTTGTAATACTTCTAGAAAGTGCAAAGCGCTACTTAATTAGTAACTATATGAATGATCGTGAGACATTGCTGGCGTTTAGAGGTCTAGTCTGAAACGCCCAATTGCATAGGTGTAGTCCGTCGTAGACATCGCTCTTTAATCATCCAAGGCTTTGAGACTGCTGGTAGCGGCGTAAAGCAGATTGGATATTTTTTTTACAAACCTCTTCACCAATTACTTGAGAAAGCGATCGCCACAACTGAGAACCCACTTGTTTGATATAGTCGTGTTCATAACTTATCTGCTCCGCAATTTCCGCATAGGTGTGTCCTAGCCAACTTTCCAGCAAAACCACAGATTGAACATCATTGAGTCTTTGCCCAAAAGTAGAGCATAAAAGAGTATCGACTAGATTCAGCGCCTCTTGTGCTGTCATGGGTGAGCCTGCTTTATTTCTACGTTGAACTTAAGAAATATCTCCTTGAAATAATATATTTACGTAAAATGTCACATTTATTTACAGCAAAAACTCACTTTATCTCACCGACAGAGCGCTTATATTTAAGCTAATAATTAATACAGTGTAATTAAATTATGCTTGCATCTCAAAGTATAAAAAGGAAATCAACAAGATGAAATTTGGTATTGATATGGGACACAATTGTCCTCCAGATACAGGAGCAACAGGCATCAAACAAGAAGATGCTTTAACTAAAGCAGTTGGTACACAATTGATACAAAAACTCAGAGCAGAAAATCATACCGCCATCGATTGCACTCCTACAAGCGCTAGCAGCGTAACCGATTCTCTCAGACAAAGAACTAATAAGGCAAATGCCAATAACGTTAATGTCTATGTTTCGATTCATTTTAATAAATTTAACGCTAAAGCTCATGGCACAGAAATTTATGCCATTAGTAACGCATCACAAGGTATTGCTGAATCAGTTCTCAAAGAAATTGTTCAACTTGGTTTTTATAACAGAGGGGTGAAAGATACAGGTTTCTTTGTTCTGAAGAATACACAAATGCCAGCTATTTTAATTGAGTGCTGCTTTTGTGATGCCAAAGTAGATATGGATCTATTCGATGTTGAAAAAATGGCGGAAGCAATTAAAGATGGATTAATAGGTCAGCCAAAACCAAAGGAACCTAAAGCTGATAAGAAATACGTTTTGGAAATTACAACAAAAACCTTCTTAAAGCCTTCTACAGAACAGGCATCAGACTTACCAAAAGATTCTATCTTTGAGATTGAGCCAGGAGATTACCCAATTTTAGATGTCATTTTTGAAGAAAATCATTATTCGGTTAAGTGGCCCGATCAAAGTAAAGGAAACCGAAATGAGCATTTTGTTTATGCTGGACATGCCAAAGTTATAGAAAAAGATTAACTAATTCTATTTCAATCATTGATTAATATCTAGAACCCCGATTTATTAGATAAATCGGGGTTCTACAAATAGTTTTTACAAGGAAAAACTCATGCCATTACTAGATGATTTAGTAAACAATTATTCTAACAAAGATTTAGTCAAAATATTTACACAAGTTGGTATTGAAAGTGCAAAAATTACCGATATCAATCGGCAAATCTTAAAAGAAGTTACCCTCGCTCAATGGTTACTAGAGTCTGCCAGAGCTAAAAGCGACCTTGCTGTCAATGCTAATAATTTTGCGGGATTAAAATGGCGAATTCCTGATATGAAAGGGTTTGCCGAACCTTTGAAAATCAAGGTTCCTTCTGAACCAGAAGAAGTTGAGTTCTGTAAATTTACGGATATAGACGCTTTTATTATTGGTTATTGGAAGTTTTTAACTCGCACACCGTATAAAGGTTTAGAGGAATATACTAATACACCAGAAAATTTTCTTGGCTTTCTCAAGGCTAAAGGCTATTCATCCGACCCTAAATATGTCAGTAAAGTTGTAGACTTGCTTCCAGAGGCACAAAAGTTACTGGCTAATACAGATGGAGTTACTATTCCCACTTCAGTGGAACAACTTCAGTTAATTCGTGTGCCAAAAGAAGTTGAATTAGGGCAAAATTTCAGGGTTGAAGGCGTAGCACCTTTAATCGACAGTGGCAAAGTTTTGTCGATTACGAGCGACGATAAATTTACAGTCCTAAGTGTAGCAATTAGTCAGGATGGCAAATGGCAATTTGATTTCGTCTTTAAGCAAGCAGGCGATCGCCGGATGATAATTACTGTTGACGATCAAACTCTAGAGATCCCCATTAAAGTTGTTGTTCCTTTTGATCACAAGGACGATGAGAACACTCAACAACCTACAGCATCCAGCTTACCAGGAGCGAAGGTAATTAAACTCGATGGTAGTGTGGGAATTGGCGGAGTCAATAAAGCTGCTGATGTTAAGGCTATTAAGGCGCGATTGTATGAGCTAGGCTACAAATGGGTAGGCGATCCTGACAGTGCAGACAGAGACAGAGGACTATTTGATGCGATCAAACTATTTCAATCAATTATTGCCGGTCGCAGTACTGTTAATGGTGATGGTAGAGTTGATGTTGGTGGAATAACTCATCGATGGTTGCAAGCTGCTAATGCACCACGGTGGGAGTTGATGCCAAAAAGTGACCCGAATAATGGTTTAGTTAACGGTGAACTGGAAGATACTCAAGATAACCACGATTTTGGAACACACTGGTTAGCTGATGTGATTAAAAAAATTGCCCAAGATTATCAAAACAGTTATCGTAATACTCATCCCCTAGCCGCTCCATTCGCAATTAACGATGTTAGTCTTCCTCATGGAGGCGATACTCCCGATCATCATGGACATGAAACTGGCATGATGTGCGATATTTATTTACCCCAAAAAAATGGGAATTTTGGTGGTATTGTTTGGTCAAGTTCTAACTACGATCGAGATGCTGCACGAGCTATTCTCAAGTCGATTACTAATCAAAAGCTGGTACGGGCAGTCTTTTTCAACGATCAACAGCTAATTAAAGAGGGACTTTGTGTTTCTCTAAATGGTCACGACAATCATATTCATTTTGAAATTAACCCACCAGTAAGGAGCTAATTGTTGGTGAGTTTTAGATACCTTGGATTTTACAACTTCTGCCCTGCGTAAATGGATCGCACTTCACCGTTACGACGGATGACAGCTTCGCCATTACTAACCTCTACCAATGTCCAACCGCTTTGGCCAATGCTTTCACCCATATTGATACGGCGAGTTACGCCATCAATTTTAAACAAAGCGGCAGATTTGTTACCTAACTCTAGCAATCCTTCTAGGGTATTACTCGGAGCGGCTGCGATCGCAGTTGCTGGATATACTTGTTCTTGGGTAATAGTTGGTTCTGACTCTGGCGCGAGTGCTGCACGTAATGGAACCACTGGTAATGCAGGTAGAGGCTTGGGTGTTTGCCGCACGGTAATAGGTGCAGTTCGTCCAGCTACAGGTTTAAGTTCTGCTCGTACAGCCGCCGCTAACATATTGACGGTTACAGGCTTGGCAGCTTGTCGCACCGTATTTAGGGCACTTTTCACCATGTTAGGTGGAGATGCCTGCAATGCATTGGCAACTTGTGGTAGAAGTGTGGGACTACCAGGAATTGCTGGCAGCGCGTAGCGCATTGGCGACGGCGCTTGATAAACAGGAACATAGATCCGTTCAACAACGCTGCCAGAACGGTTAGGGGCTGGTGGTGTATTATTGGCCAGAAGTGGAAGTGGTGGTAAATTACCAGTTATTTGCCCGTTACCAAGGGCTATTTGATTAGTATTTGTGTGACTGGAGAATCCCGAACTGAAAGATTTTTGATTGCCTTTTAATTCTTGCTTGTCTATAACTGCCAGCGCTCCTAGCATATAGTCAACCAAATCTGCCTCAATTTCTGTTTTTCCAGGCAATTGTGATTGCGTTTGCGGCGCTAGAAGAGCTTGCTGGGTCAAGTTGGGATTTAAAAGATATACGACTCCAGACTGTACCAAGTAGAGAATACCAGCGATCGCCACGCCTAAAGTTGTTCCGACAATCAGCAGTTTGCCCAAAGTCCGACTGCTTTTTTGACGCTTTCTACTAACTGGTTTAATGGTGCCGTTATCAAAGACAACGGTACTCAAGTGCTTGTTGTTATTTTGAGTAACTGACTGTCCGTTTGGTAAGATAATCTGCGGTATCGTAACTGTTTGCAGAGGCACGTATTCTGGAGGCGAGTCGCGTTGAGCTTTGTTCTGCCTACCATGCCTAATGGTTTGAGAAGGCAGATTATCACTAACATCCAGAATGTAGTCGATATCGGCAAAGAGTTCATCCATGAGACCATCAGCATAGTTTTCTATCGACCAAGGCTCGTTGGCGATTAAGTCTTCTGATGGTTCTGGTACTATGAGACGGGTACTGGCTTCTTGTAACATAGACGTTCTGGGTTATTGCTAGGACGAGGAAACGCCGCGCCTACTGCCTGGGAATTAGGATTACAGATGAGATATCCAATCCACCGTCTTATTGAGACGAGTTGGTTGAGCGTTGGTATTAAAATCAACTTTAATCTGGAGATTGTTGATGATAGCAGTACTAATAGTTATGTCATCTATCATACCAATCTCCCTGCCTACTACTATACTCAGTCTTTATCAAGTTTGTGTTAAGCTAACGCTGGAAACTCATGCTGGCTCTTGGTTTTACGCAATTCTAAATATAATAATAAAGCGTTAATATCGGCTGGGTTTACACCACCGATACGTGCAGCTTGACCAAGAGTGAGTGGTTTTACGTGAGTCAGCTTTTCCCGTGCCTCTTTGGAAAGGGTATCAATTGTTGTATAATCCAAATCCGCAGGTAATTGGCGGTGGGCTTGACGGGCAATTTGGTCAATCTGATTTTGTTGCCTAGCGAGATAGCCATAATACTTGATGTCAATTTCTGCGCCTTCTTTCTCGGCGCGGTTGAGGTTGGGGTTTCCTAGCCCGAACCTGTCGAGGTCAACGTAATGAAATCCCGGACGGCGCAGTAAGTCGTTGAGGGTAATTGAACCTTTGATTGCTTGTTGGGTATCAGATGTGATCGCTATTCCTATTTCATCATGTTCTTTGACTCGTGTAGCTTGTAATCTTTGTTTTTCTGTGGTAATGTTCGCTTGTTTTTGGGTAAATAGATCCCATCTGCGATCATCAATTAAACCAATTTCTCGTCCCAAGGTTGTCAAACGTTGGTCGGCATTGTCAGAACGCAATAATAAGCGGTACTCGGATCTACTAGTGAGCATCCGGTAAGGTTCCCGTAAATCCTTTGTACACAGGTCATCCATTAGCGTTCCAATGTAACTTTGCTCGCGGGCAAACACAATCATTTCTTGAGAATGGACAAATCGAGCGGCGTTAATTCCCGCCACCAGTCCTTGGGCTGCGGCTTCTTCATAACCTGTCGTACCGTTAATCTGCCCAGCACAAAATAGTCCAGCAACCTTTTTCGTCATCAGTGTGGGGTAACACTGGGTTGCAGGTAAATAGTCATATTCCACAGCATAAGCCGGACGCAGCATTACACATTTTTCTAAACCGGGAAGAGTCCGCAACATTTGTAGTTGCAAATTTTCTGGCAACCCTGTAGAAAATCCTTGGATATAAAGTTCGGGTATATCTCGTCCTTCTGGTTCAATAAAAATTTGATGGCTTTCCTTATCGGCAAAGCGCACAATTTTATCTTCAATGCTGGGACAATAACGCGGGCCTTTAGCTTCCACCCAACCGCCATAAACTGGCGACAGGTGCAAATTATCTTGAATTAGACGATGGGTTTCGGCGGTGGTGCGGGTGATGTAGCAGGGTATTTGTTCCCGTTCTACCCATGCCTCTGGGTCAAAACTAAACCAGCGTACATCTTCATCTCCTGGCTGGATGAGCATTTTACTATAATCCACCGATCGCTTATCTACGCGTGCTGGGGTTCCAGTCTTGAGTCTTCCGGTTTCAAATCCCAGGCGATTTAGGGTTTGTGTCAATCCCTCAGCCGCAAATTCCCCAGCACGTCCGGCTGGCATTGATTTGTTACCAACCCAGATTTTGCCTCCCAGGAAAGTGCCAGTTGTCAAGATGACAGCTTTACATTGGAACCCTACACCAAAATAAGTTTCAACGCCAATGACTTCATCATTAGCACCCAGCACCAAATCTGTCACCATGCTTTCGCGGATTGTCAAGTTTTCTTGGTTCTCGACAATATTCTTCATCACTGCTGCATATTCACGCTTATCAGTCTGGGCGCGTAATGCCCAAACAGCAGGCCCCCGTGAAGAGTTGAGGATACGTTTTTGCAGGTAGGTGCGATCTGCTACTTTACCGATTTCCCCGCCGAGGGCATCTACCTCATGAGTCAACTGAGATTTTGCCGGGCCACCCACTGCTGGATTACAGGGTTGCCAAGCGATTCTATCCAAGTTGAGCGTCAATAACAGGGTACGACAACCGAGGCGTGCAGAGGCAAGAGCCGCTTCGCAACCGGAGTGACCTGCACCGACGACTATGACATCAAAAGCGTCTTGGAATTCAACGGAATTGTGCATGGTCATACTTACAGGATCGGCAAGCTTAGAGTTCTTTTCAATTTTAGCTGTTCCAGTGGTTTCATGGATGTAACTTTCTAATAAAAAAGTTATCAAATTTACTAGTACTCAATCAGAGACAAGTTTCTATTTTTAAACTTGAGTATTCAATAAAAAATATTATATTTTTTAAAATTTATGACAACATTCCGGGTTGTTTATCACAACTATTGTTCACATAGTTAGCAATTAACACGGAATTATTTTCTTACTGATACATTAAACACTTTTCTTAAATGTATAAAAATATAGTTCTGTTCTAATAAATTGTTTTAATTTTATCAACAAGAGAGATTTAAGCAAGGCTGTTATTTTTATCTTTGAATCTACCAAGTATTATTTAAAAATGAAACTCACTATCAAAAAGCCAAAAGATCTTACTAGATTTATTAGAAAAGCAAGTTTCACCAGTATAGTTATCGGCATTATTTTTGTCTTAGTAGCTAGTAATCAGATTACCCACCACCATGCTAGAACTTCTCAACCATTAAATGTATGCTCTGCAACTGTTTCATCACCTTGTATAAATACCTCTAAAGAGATAACACCCAAACCATTTATTCCCAACCCAGAATTAAATAATAAACAGCGTTTTTTATCTGCGGTTAACCAAAAATTACCGACAATCCCCCAGTTTGGTACTTATGAATATACTTTACTGCGAGCTTATGGTGCAGTTTTTGTAAATCAAGATGTAGGAATTAAACTGCCGCCAAAAGATATATTTGCTGATGAACAAGAAACCCAAGAGTTTCAAGCTACTTTAACAATGGGTCATGTTGATGGCACTAACGATTGTTATTTACAAAAGTCGGCGGCTGATGCTCTAAATAAAGCGCGAGTTCAACAACATATCCCGTTAAAATCTGGTTATGGCTCTGGTGATTGTACTCGCACTTTCAATACGAATTTAAGATTTTGGCAAAAATATGCTGACAATCAAGTTTTGGCAAAAGTTCAACAGGGTAAAGAAACAAAAATTCTCGGTTTAGTTGCACCTCCAGGAACTTCACAACATCTCTGGGGATTAGCAATTGATTTGCGGGTAGGTAGTAAAGAACAAAGAAAAGCTCTTAATCAAAATGGCTGGTTTCAAACTGTAGAAAATGATGTTCCACATTGGACTTATGTGGGTTTAGCTGAAGATAATTTACCTTTGTTTGGTTTTAATAAACAAGTTGTTAGGGGGATTACTTATTGGATTACACCACTTTAATTGTTAGATAGTATGAAAACTTGGGAATACTAACCTACAAGATGTATTGTCAGGGTAAGGGATAGTATTTACAATGGGACGTTCAGTTAAGAAAAATTGTAGGTTGAGTGAAGCAAAGCGCAACCCAACAAAGCTATGAAAATGTTGGGTTTTGTTCCTCAACCCAACCTACATAACTACATAAATTGCGAGTAATTTGGAAATTGCGATTGCTTTATACCTATACTTGCTCCCGAAGCAAAAATAAAAGAGATTGTTATAGCTATAGGACTTACGCAAAATATCTCTCAAACTCTGATTTCTCTCTGTACTCTGCGCCTCTGTGGTAGCCTGCGGCAAGCCGAAGCGTCTACGTTATTCCGTAACTCTTGCGTAAGTCCTAAGCTAGTAAAATTTAATAACATTAATACTGAAAGAAGCTAACTCTTACCTTAAAGAAAGAATTAGAAAATGGCTAAAGGGCAAAAGTAAAAATAAATTCTCATCTTCTTACCTTTGCCTTTTAACCTGATTCTGCAATAACTCTAACGCTTTTTTGCAGAGGAATCAATCATACTTTTTCTAAGTCTTAGACGCGAAATAGTTTGTTATCAGATATCGCAACCTAGATGTAATCAAATAGTTCCTCTGGTTTGAGCAAAATATTAATTGAAAAGTAGATTTAGGATTACTTCACTTCGCTGGGTTCAAACTTTGTCACCTTACCTTTCTTAATCGCTACAATCACATCGTAGTGAGAACAATAAGCGAATGTGACATTATTAGCTTTATTATAAAGGTTAACTACATGACCTGCACCACCTACCTGGATACCAATTGGTTCTAAGTCAGCAAAAAAGAAACGACGCAGTTGATCGCCACTACCAATCTGACCCTTACTTTTAGTAAGTAAATCTAGTTTCTGCGCTACAGACAATTCTTCGGCTGCTGATGCCTGCACTAATGACGGATTGATCGCTTTTAATGGTACGTCCCAAACTGTGAAAAAACCAACCAAAGCAAAACTTGTAAGTAAGGGTGCGAGTTTCATTTGTGACTCTCTTTTCTGTTTTATCCTGAACATCCCAAGCATCTCAGGTGGGAGTGAGAACTTATTGAAACTAAGCCACTATTTTCATGAATTTATCCTTTGAGAAAATTTAGTTGATTCTCAGCACGTTCTCAGGCAATGATGGTAACTCAAAGTCACAGCATAATTTAAGTATTTTCTCAACAAAACCTCATTCTGAAATGCGTGACGGCAACTTATAATGAGCAATGCTTTTATTGCAGTCGTGTTATTGTGACTAGGCCCAAAAGACCACATCGCTTAATTCATAGAGTTTCAGGACAAACATATCTCTGGCTAGCAACGCTAATTTTTGCAGCATCTGGCGCAGTTACCCGAAGGCTAACAGAAATCGGTGCTGAACATTTTATCGGGGAACGTAATCCGATTTCTTTATGTAATGTTTTATTTGTGGGAAACCTTTGCGCCTTGATACTTTTGATCCTCATCTATGGGCGACAGTGGAACAAAGCTACTTTGAAGCAACTCTCAAGGACGGATTGGCTCAGTTTAACAGCAGTAGCTATTTTATCGGGAGCGTTAGCCCCTGGCTTAATTTTTCAGGCACTTTCAGTCACAGGGGTAAATAATGTCATTTTGGTAGGACGTTTGGAACCCCCTCTAACTCTAGCTTTATCAGTCTGGTTGTTGAGGGAACGGGTAAATATTTGGGAATTTATCGGAGCGATCGCAGCGTTTGTCGGTGTTATCCTAACTATCATCCTTCAGCCTCCAACAGAAGCCATGATGAATATGGGAGGTTTCAGTTTAGGCATAGGGGAACTTTTAGCAGCAGTAGGATCTATAGCTGCAACGGCTTCTACAATTATTGGTAAGAAATATCTTTCACACATCCCTTTGGGAATCTATAGCATCTTTCGGACTGGACTAGGAACCATAATCTTTTTCTTCATTGCTTTAGTCCTCTATGGCAAAGATCATTTTGCTGATGTCCTCTCACCGTTCTTATGGCAATGGATGTTTCTTTACGGTGGGTTAATTGTGGTGCTAGGCCAGTCTTTTTTGATTAAAGGCTTGAAAACTTCTACTGTATCTACGGCTTCCTTAATTGGCTCATTTGGCCCAATTGTAGGCATCCTAGCAGCCTATTTAATTTTGGGTGAAGCCCCTACCTTACCTCAATATATTGGCGGTAGCGTGATTTTAGTAGGTATATTTTTGAGCCAAGTTGGTAATTGGCGTAAGACTTCTAGCATTGCATCTGGCAAAGTGAGTTCGATTCCGGCACAGCAACAGGTAGAAAATGATATGGGATTCAAGGGGATTTGAATGAGGCAGAAGGATTTTGGAGTAAAGAAGGCAGAAGGCAGAAGGCAGAAGGGAAGAATGTGAACGGGGCTTTAACCCCGCCCAATTCTTGGCCACCAAATCAGAGATTATGGTGAGCAGTGCGGTGGACGGGTTCCCCGGCATAAAGCAACTGCGAACCAGTAGGGTGGGGGACTCAGATCCATGTTCCCTCTGGTCACGGGCAGAGGGCGAAAACAGTATTCCAACTGAAATTCCTGCCTCCTGCCCTCTGCCTTTCTTGTTGAACAATCTAAAATCTAAAATTGAAGGGGTAGGGAACAGAAGGGAAGAAAGCTTATGCCCTATGCCTTTGCGTTATTTTTAACTGTACAGTTATTACTGCCTTGCTGCACTAGTATGTCAAAATAAAAATACCCGATACATCAAGGTGAGCGATCGCTCCCAAAGCTAGATTAAAGGATTGACCTGAGCAATGGCAGACCAAACCAATCACAATCAAGCGGGAGAAGTAGCTCCCAGCACTGTTGACAAGCAAGCTCCCAGCGTGGCTGAAGAAAACGCTCCGAGTACAGACTCACCCGAAGCCACAAACCTTCCTACTGCTAACACGCCAGATCCTAAAGCTGCAAATCCAGAAACTAACCCAAATGCTGCTAAAACAACCGCTACACCCCCCAAGCGAGAAAAAGCCGCAGTAGGCGAAAAACCAGCCGCCGCAACAGAAGAAAAACCCGCCGCTAAAGCCGCCAAAAAGGAAAAAGCCCCAGCTGTTGAAGATAAGCCGTTTGTAGAGTTTATCGAGCAAGATTACTTGCCAGCTTTACAAAAAGCGATCGCTCAACAAGGTGTGCAAGATTTACAGGTGTCTTTTGCCAAGCAAAAAATGCCAATTACTGGCTTTGAATCTGCTGAAGAATGCTGGCAAATTATCGGCAGTTGGAAAGAAACTGGTGCGCGTCAGTTTAACCTGTATTTCCCCGAAGAAGATATTCAAGGGAAAAAGGGATTTTCCTGTAATGAAGGTAAAAAACCTAGCACTCTTGAGTCCTTCTTAATCGATGAGCGCAAAATTACACTCGATTTGTTGGTATTTGGCTTAGTTCAGCGCTTGGACGGTCAAAAGTGGCTAGGTATAAATTAGTCATTGGTCATTAGTCATTAGTCATTAGTCATTGGTCATTAGTCATTGGTTTTTAACAAAGGACAAATGACAAAGGACAAATGACAATTTAAAGTTCGTGGAAATGGTAGATAACGGCTCCAGTATTGGGGTCGTTATCTATTTTTACATAACCTGATTTGTACATCTCATTAAGGGTAGCTTCCACTTCCGCAAAGCTAGCTCCTGTGAACTTCACGCCTTGAGTGACAGTTAAAATACCACCCTTGCTTTCCGCCGCTTCAATCAGTTTAATCATCAGTTGGTTGCCTGTTGGATGGTGGACTTGAGAGGCAACCACTGCTTGATTCAACGGCACTCCAAAGGGAGATACACCTGCTTTTAGTCTCAGCTTGTGTTCGTATTCGTCAACCATGTTGGACATGAGAAACAAATCTACGAACTGCCCTATCCCAAAGACACCACCAGTCAACAGCCACAACAAACCAGTCCCGATTTTGCCATTGTAGAAACGGTGCAGTCCTCCTAATCCGAAAAAGAATGCTGCACACAAAATGTAAGAGACAAGCAGTCGGTCTTTATGCTGAGTGTTTTCAAGATTCATCTTGTTTTCAACCCTTTGGATTTGCTCTTGTTGTCTAAAATGGGTTTTCTATGTTGTAGTAGCAACTACAGAAAATTACTGGGATTATGGCGATTTAAAATACAAAAAATGCGTGCTACTCCACTCGATCAAAACCCTGCTAATCACCGAACTACGTTTATTTGACTCCTAATCCGCGATTTTTGATTCCGTAAACATTGAATGATTGTTGCAACTCTTAATCTTTTACTTACAAATTTCTCACCCGCATCTTGGTAGACTGAACTTTATACAATTGGATTATTGTGGGCTGTTACGCCTTGCCAGAGCTTTAACCTTGGCTTTCTGGTCTACTTAAGATAATAAAGACGAAAGAGCAATCAAGACATGGTAGATTCCCTCAAAAAACCAGGCTTTGAAGAAATCCGGCCAGGGATTAAAGTCCCGGCAAAAGAAACCCTGTTAACACCTCGGTTTTATACTACCGATTTTGATGAAATGGCGCGGATGGATATCTCCGTCAATGAAGACGAGTTACAAGCCATTCTCGAAGAGTTCCGCACTGACTACAACCGCCATCACTTTGTTCGGGATGCGGAGTTTGACCAATCCTGGGATCATATTGACGGGGAAACTCGCAAATTGTTCGTTGAGTTTCTAGAACGTTCCTGTACAGCAGAGTTTTCGGGCTTTTTGCTCTATAAAGAGCTTGGCCGTCGCTTGAAAGGAAAAAGCCCCGTCTTGGCAGAGTGTTTTAACCTGATGTCACGGGATGAAGCACGTCACGCTGGCTTTTTGAACAAAGCTTTGTCGGACTTTAATCTGTCTTTAGATTTAGGGTTTTTGACTAAGAGCCGCAATTATACCTTCTTTAAACCGAAATTCATCTTTTACGCTACTTATCTTTCTGAGAAGATCGGTTATTGGCGCTACATCACCATTTATCGCCATTTAGAAGCACATCCCGAAGACCGGGTTTATCCAATCTTCCGGTTCTTTGAAAACTGGTGTCAAGATGAAAACCGCCACGGCGATTTCTTTGATGCCATCATGAAATCCCAGCCACAAATATTGAATGATTGGAAAGCACGGCTGTGGAGTCGGTTCTTCCTGTTGTCGGTATTTGCGACAATGTATCTCAATGACATCCAACGCAAGGACTTTTATGCAACCTTGGGATTGGATGCACGAGAATACGACATTCATGTAATTCAGAAGACTAACGAAAACGCCGGTCGCGTGTTCCCGCTAATGCTGGATGTAGAGAATCCTGAGTTTTATCAGCGATTGGATACCTGTATCAGCAATAATGAGAAGCTGGGTGCGATCGCTAATTCCAACACTCCCAAATTCTTGCAATTATTCCAAAAACTGCCACTTTACATCTCCAATGGCTGGCAGTTATTACGGCTGTACCTGATGAAACCCATTGATACTGTTTCTGCTCAAGGGGCAGTTCGTTAATTTATCACAGATTTGCGAAAGCTTTAGTGGTTCTGCTGATTGCAGAGCCACTTTTTTGTCTTAAATATTAGAGGTTAGCCGATTAGTACTGCGATCGCTAATTTGCTGGCAGGCAAAAATCGTATCTAATCAAAAAACTAGTTTAATAACTTTGTATTTTGAGTATGCTGTTATTCCCAATCTGCCTTTGTCTACAAATATTCAACACTCAGAATGGGAAACAGCAAAAAAATGGTTGGGTACGTGGAGTTTTGTATTAGATACCTTGAGTTAAGCTGATTTTTCCATCCTGATTACATCCGGGATGAATGTTTGATGCTTGGCTGCTTCTGTTTCGTAACATCTGAGAATCAATGGTGTCAGCTTATCGAAATCACTAATGGAGGAAATGATTACTTTTGATGCAGCATCCCCCAGAGAAGCTGTTACTTCCTGCACTTCAAAGTTTGAAACTAGAGACTTTACTTCATCTACACTTAGCCGAGTAATCAAACTTTTTTTCTGCGAAGATAGATATAATCTCAGAAACCACCAAGTACTTTTGCCAAGATTGATCCCAAAGTATGAAGCTGTATCCTTATATTGGAGTTCAAAATTGTAACTCATTAAAGTTTTCGTAATTGCTTTAATTTTTTCAAAAGCTTCAATTTCTTCAGCCGTTGTTACTATTTTCGATTCTTGATATTCTTGTTGTTTTTCCTCTCCTTCAATCTCCTGTTCTACTTCAATTTCAACAGGCTGAGTTATTTCTTGGCTAAGTGAGCGAGTCATTAACTCTACTAAACTTCCCTGAATTGACTTTTTAACAATTGGTCTGAATTTATCAATAACTTTACCAGTAATTCGACCTTGAATTTCATAACTAGGAGCAACAGTACCGAGTTCAGCCACTAAAAAGCGAACAAATTCTTCAGAAGGAGAACGTAAAAGATTTCCTAGAAGCTGAGTCATGCCTTTTACATAAACCATTTCTTCAGCATGGTTGGTAATAGCTGCAACCTCAAAATTATCACGATGAAAAAATTTGAGGTTATCAATATCTTTGGAATCATATTCAAGGATGTTAAAAGTAAAAAATGGCTCCTTGTCCATGACATTTTTATCACGCAAGTCTGTAAAGAAACGGTACTCAATCCCATTAGTTACAATAGCTACTTTTGTTGTCAGAAGTGCATTAAAATATTTGCTCAGTTGCCCATCATGTGCCTCAGCTTTTTGACCACGGGCTTTTGCCTCTACGAGCATAACTTTAGTACCGTTAATAGCTAAGGCGTAATCTACTTTTTCAAACTGTCCTGCTCTTCTAGTAGCAAAATCTGCTACATATTCTGGCATGACTTCGCTAGGATCATAGACATCATAGCCAAGAGCGCTCAGAAAAGGAACAATCAAAGCCATCTTAGTAGCTTCTTCACCAACAACTTGGTCAAATCGCTTACGCACTTGTTCAGACAGCTTGACAATATCTTCAGTAAATCCCATCTTGCTTACTCCTGGTAGATTAGTGATTATTGATACGTCTTTTTTGTAAAATAGGAGTGATTGCAAGGTGATGTAGTACATTTGAATTAAAAGTGTTAGTGCTATCGCCTTCTTTATCACTCCTATAAAAGTATTCCCAAATAAGTACTACCCTGTAACACTCATGACCTGTTCACAAGTGCTGTTGCATCAGTAATGAATAACAATAAATCAGAAGAATTTTTGATGAAGCCTCAGTCTATAGGGATTCTCAAAAGAAAAATGGTCAAGCTAATTATTCAAGCCCCCGGATTTATTCGTGGGGCTTTTAATGCAAGCTAACTTGTCGCTGCTTTGTTTCCATTCTGGCTGCCATTTTTGCTGCCGTTACCATTCACAGTGGCAATGAATGAAGGTTGCTGTGAACTGGGAACTGGTGACTCGCCTCGCAGTCCCTTGTGGCGTTGGTTCTTAGGAACACCTCCTGCCATACCGTACTCCACACTGCTTTTACCATATTGAGTGGCAACTCCCAACAGCATGTGCTCTGCCATATCTGCCAACTCGCGCTCTGTTTCGAGCATTTCATAGTACAACTTATCAAGGTTGGAAAGAGCAGTGTTATATAAATGCTCTCTAGTTCGCATCGTCTCAATTAGGGCTGAGAACGCCGGTAGAGTAAGTCCATTGCCGACACTTAAATTCGGATCAATTGAGTTGATGCCAGCAGCACGACGCGCTGCTTTTTCTAACACCTGAGACGTTCTTTTTCTCCGAGCCATGATCTGAACCTTGTAATCTAGTACGGTTAATATTCTTTACTTTAAAAAACTTCCGTATCGATCGGCTTGAGAGAACTCCAGCAATTATCCAATGGTTTTTGTTACATAGCGATGTTGTTATGAATGCGCGATATACCGAAATGAGAAAGCAATCAAGCTTTTGAGAAAGCAATATGTCTTTTTGCTTGCTGAATCTACCGAAATGAGAAAGCAATCAAGCATTTTGAAAAAGCAATATGCCTTTTTAATTGCTGAATCTACCGAAATTAATGCGCGATATACCGAAATGAGAAAGCAATTAAGCTTTTGAAAAAGCAATATGTCTTTTTACTTGCTGAATCTACTGAAACGAGAAAGCAATCAAGCATTTTGAGAAAGCAATATGCCTTTTTGCTTGCTGAATCTACCGAAATGAGAAAGCAATCAAGCATTTTGAGAAAGCAATATACCTTTTTGCTTGCTAAATCTACCGAAAGGAGAAAGCAATATGCTTAATTGTTTATTGAAATTGACTTGAGCAAGTAATTACAACCTTGACAAGCTTAAGTAAGATATTTTACTTTGAGTTAATTACATTGAAACTCATAGACGCATCTCAGCCGAACCTTGAAAACCTTATAATTCTGTTGAGATGCGTTGAGTTTTTGAGCTAATTAAAAGCTGTTGAACGTGAATTGTCTTCCTGCAATTGCAAATTATCTTGGTCAGCAAAAGTTTTGAACTCGATAGCATCATGACTACAAAAGAGTCGTACTTCACTACTGTGGTCGAGCGATAATGCACGCAACTTATCTTGATTAGAAAGTCGAGCCTTGCGGTCTACCTCCATAAACCATTGGTAGGCACGCAAACCGGGTGTGCAAACTCGTTTAGGAGAGCCGATTTCGTGTCGGTAAAAGTAAGCATCGCCTGCATGTAAGAGCCAGCCTTCGGATGTCTCAATAGCGACACCTGCATGACCCTGTGTGTGACCGATGAGCGGTATAAGGAGAATTTCGGGCGGTAGTCCTTCAAGGTTACGTACTGCCTCAAAGCCAAACCAAGGTTCACCACCAGCCGAATAATACTTCCAATTTTTTACTTCGTCCCACTGGCCAGGACGGTAACGTTGCGATGAGACAAAGCCCTGCCGTTCCCGTGCTGCTTCAATCTCACTGAGCATTATATGCACAGTTGCTTCGGGAAAATCTTCCAACCCGCCTGCATGGTCAAAATCGAGGTGAGTAAGCACTATGTGGCGGACATCGCGCGGGTTTAAACCAAGCTGCTCAATAGCCGCAACCGCCGTGTATTTTTGTTCAAACTTGATGCGATTTAAATTCATGAAGAAGGGGCTGAGTCTTGATAATGGCGCTTGAATATCGCGCTGACCGAAGCCTGTATCTATAAGAACGAGTCCCTGATTTGTCTCAATAAGCAGACAGTGACAGACCAGACAGGCTGTTAGCCCACGACTAAAACCGTCGAAGAGTGCGCCACCAATTGGGCACATACAACCGCAATTAAGATGATAAATACGCATAAATGATCCTACCGAGCATTAATCTCTTTTAAAGATGAAAAAATACGAATAATCACCATACTTAGGAGTGAACAAATTTATGTTTTTACAGAATTTGATTGCTGAATTAGTTTTGCTATCTGTGTCTAAAGTCTAGTGAAACCGATTTGCGGGTTTGACTTGCTTGGGTTGTAATTGTGAGAATGAGTCTGACTCGCTACGATGGCATTAGAAATTTATCGCATCTGAGTATGGCAAAGCAGGACGCTCCACTCACAGGAGAAGAACTGATTAAGGAAGTCTGTCGGCGGATTCGGGTCGCCCGCAGCTATTGGGATGCTCACAATAATGCTGCTTGTCGAGGTGAACGCGATCGCGCATTAGCCCTTTACAATACATTGAGTAAGGAACAAAAAGATCAGATTCCGCAAGTGTTGCGGGTATGGCTGCGCTATCGTAGTGAGAAGTATTTTGGCGCACACCGAACACCGCCCAAATCGGCACGAAAATCAAAATAGTCTTCACTGGATTTTTAGATAGGGGCAATATGCGGGTACTCTGTTGGAGAACTTGTAAAGCATTGCCCCTACAGCGTGTGGTTTTGCGTAAGTTCTATAAACAAATCATTGATGGTTAGAATGAAGGGAAATAAAAATAAAAACTAATGGAAAAACAGCAACTTATAAAATTGCTAATTGGTGATTTTACTTGGCAAAGACTGCTTAAATCTTTCATATTTATTTATATATTTTTTGCTGGATATATATATTTACAGGCAGATAGTATGATTTTTCTGTCTCGTCCTTCTAGTTATCAGGATAATCCAGAAATTATTAAGTTAAGAAGTGGGGAAAATACAAATATTTCAGCTACATACTTATTAAACAATCAAGCTAATTATACTATTCTTTATGTTCATGGTAATTCCGAAGATTTAGGAGATATCAAAGAGATATTAGAAAAATTACACGCATGGGGTTTTAGTGTCTTTGCTTATGATTATCGTGGTTATGGTACGAGTCAAGGAAAAGCAACAGAAAGCCACGCATACGAAGATATCAATAGCGCTTACAATTATTTGACCCAAAATTTAAAAACACCGCCTGAAAGAATTATAGTTTTGGGGCGTTCGGTTGGTGGCGGTTCTGCGGTAAACTTAGCAATGCGAAAACCGATAGCTGGTTTAATTATTGAAAGTTCGTTTATTTCCGCTTTTCAAGTAATAGTACCTTTCAGGATTTTACCTTTTGAGAAATTTCCCAATCTGGACAATATCAAAAAAGTAAAATGTCCAATACTAGTGATTCATGGCAAAGCAGATGATGTCATTCCTTTTGCTCATGGAGAAAAGTTGTTTAATGCTGCAATATCGCCAAAGCTTTATTTGTGGGTTGAAGAGGCAAATCATAATGATTTATTCTGGGTAGCTGAAAAAAAGTATCAGAAAGCTTTGCAAGAGTTTACTACTCTTGTAAAGACAAATCAGTAATTATCCTCTCATCCTATTCTCCTGTAACCCTCCTTAATCACTTTCGTCATCATAAAATTTGAAATACTTAGTACTCATTGTTTATTTACTTAAATAATCGATTACAACTTTAGTTTGCATAAAAAAGTCCGCTTTCGCGGACTGTGGACATTGGATAAGGTTAAGTTGTCACCAAGAGTGTCTACAAGATGTTAGACTCAATATTCATTCTTTCTTAGTACACTTTAAAAATCAAGTTCCTCAGAGCAAACTTTAGGACATAACTAATTGATTTAAGTCTTTAAAAAATGTTATCTGAAAATATATTCTACCGGATTTTAATTATAGAGCAATACAGTTCGGATAAAACCAGAACACTTGTAGAGACGGCGATTTATCGCGTCTCAAAACCCACGGTTTTGTACAAGTGGCGCTTAACCCAAGCGTATTGAATTATAGCGGTTCTCGTTTGGGTGCAATACACTTTGACCTCTTTCCTAAAAGGAGAGAGGCTTTGAATCTTACTCCCCAACACTAGTAGGGAAGGGGCTGGAGGTTAGGTCTGTATTGCACTCAACTGAGAACCGCTATATATATCTAGTTTATATAAAAGCTATTCTTGATAATATACTTGCTAAAATAGTACTGTATTATAATCTAGGAATAGTAATTAGTATTACTAATTAATTAGACATAATTAAGGAATTTATGTCTGGATTAATATAAAATTCAAGTATTTTCTTTTCAGGCTTAAACCAGGTTTTTGCAATTTTAAATTAAGTAATGTAGAAATTTCACTTAGTTTGAAATATATTTTGTACCATTTTCTTGCCTACATTCGCCGCCGCTTTATCTAACTCTGCAATCTCGCTGACGTTTAATTGCCAACCTAAAGCACCAATATTCTCTCTTGCCTGTTCTACGCTCTTTGCTCCAGGGATGGGAATGGTTCCTTTACAGATGCACCAATTAATTGCTACCTGTGACATGGTTTTGTTTCTAGCTTGTGCCACCTCTCGCAAACATCCCAAAAGCGAGCGCATTCCTGGTAATATCTGCCTAAACAGCAGACCTCGAATACCTTTAGGCAAAGGGCCTTGCTCAGAGTATTTTCCTGTCAGTAGTCCCAAAGCTAGAGGGCTGTAGGCAATCAGTTTAATTCCCAACTCATCACAAAGGTCTTTAAGCCCCAATTGGGTGACAGGATATGTAGACAACAAAGAGTATTGAACTTGCAGAGTAGTAATAGGAACACCTCGTTCAGCAAACTTTTGCTGCACTTGCTTAAGCTGTTTAGGCCCATAATTGGACAGTCCTACTCCCTTCACCAGCCCTTGCTCATATAAATCGGCAAGACCATCTAACAGCCCTACCTCTTGCCAAGGGGCATAATTCGCTGTTGACCAATGCATTTGTACTAAATCTACGTTTTTTCCCAGGCGTTGGGCAGATGACTTGCAAGCTTTTACCATTGATTGACGTGTCCATCTCCACGGGTAAGCAGCCAGCTTAGTCGCAATACAAATATTTTCTTTGTTTGAACCTAGATATTCTCGGTTGAATCGTCCCAGCAGTAACTCACTTCGACCATTCAATCTCCCAGTTCCGTAAGAATCACCCGTATCAAATAAAGTCACACCGTTGTTTACACAAAGGTTAAACACCGCTTGCAACTGGTCATCCATACTTTCGTCATATCCCCAAAGCAGTTGGTTGCCCCAGGCCCAAGTCCCGCAGCCCATGCTTGGGAGGGATTTTTGGAGAGTCTGCATGTTTGCTCTCTGTAGATTGCCTTATTAATTATCAGGCATTAACGCACGAGTAGCATGATTAGCTGGTAAATGAGGAGAATCTTCTAGCAGTCAGTCGTGCAACCTTGTCTATTTTGTTTTAAAAGTTGACAAATATTTTGGACAATCACCAAAGTAGATTCGCTACTTTTGTATTAGATAATATATATTTTTAGTTGCTTTTAACTAGCAACTTAATCACTAAGTATTAAGATATTGTCGAATTTGCAAGAAGCCTAGCTTTCTGAGTCCAAGCGTTATTAAAAAACCCAACCTCTGGCACTTCTAATTCAAATGAATGAGGTGGTGATTGTAGCAATAAGGATGAACCTTTGTCATGAGCCTCCACTAAATTAACTATCCAGGGAAGAAAGTCTAAGATTTCTTTTGGTAGCACAGTTAATTCAAAGTCCCACATCAAATTAAGACCTCGGCAAACTTGTCCTTTTCTGAACGTCGCCACTCTCCCAGCACTCTTGTTTATAGCCAGTCGAAGAATGAACGGACGGAATGGGACAAATTCATCAGGTGCAGTATAAGCGTATACATTTACATAGTTCAGTCTTTCCCTACGATCCATCCAAGATGCGATCGGGGAATTACTACTATAAGATGTACCAGTTACGATTACCGGCATATTCATAGAAGCAGCGAAGTTAGAGTAGAACTTATGCCTTAGTTCGCTAACAATATGTTTAGCTTCTGGGTTCATGGCTGCTACACTTATTACAAAAACGATACCTACGGAAAACTAGGCTAACAAAAATCAACAGAAGCACAAAAAAAGGCAGACGGCCTTGTCTGCCCTCAAGACTTTAGAGACCTTAATAACGGCGAGAGGAACCACCATCACCACCCCTTCTACCGCCAGAGGAACCTCCATCAGTCTTGGGTTTAGCTTTATTCACTTTTAAGCTCCTACCCATCCACTCAGCATTATCAAGGGCTTCAATTGCTGCTGTTTCTTGTGCGTCTGATTCCATTTCTACAAAGCCGAAACCTCTCATCCGACCTGTTTCTCGGTCGATAGGCAATTGAACATTTTTTACCGTTCCGTATTCTGCAAAAACGTGGCGGAGGTCCTCTTCTTTAACCTCATAAGATAGATTACCAACGTAAATTGACATACAATATCTCCAGAATCAGAGGGTGCAGAGATTTAGATGCGGAGAGGTCTGTAATACAAGTATTTATAAAAACAAACTACACAGCCGAATTTAATCTTCTATCGATACTTTATCATAAATTGAAAACTTATGTTCATAAGCAACATTATACTTATTTGTTGAGCTAAATATCTGGACGGTTGGCGAAACTCTTTTAAAATGAACCTACCAGCGATCGCACTAAATTTTAAGCCATTAAAAAAACTCAATTACTGATACTTGTTTCTATTCCAAAAGGATTAGTAATATTGAAATTTTATTCACTCAAAATTACAAAAGATGGAATTAAATAAAACCAGTGCGATCGCTTGTAACGTAAAATTAGTTTTCATCCGGCATTTGCTAACACCTTGACACCCATGTATTGCGACTACCTTATCCAAATCCTGACTGCCCGTGTATATGATGTTGCCCAGGAAACACCACTGGAGTATGCACCAAATTTGTCTGCGCGGTTGAATAATCAACTCCTGTTGAAACGTGAGGATATGCAGTCAGTATTTTCCTTTAAACTTCGGGGTGCTTATAACAAAATGGTGCAACTACCACCAGATATCTTGGCACAGGGTGTAATTGCAGCGTCTGCGGGCAACCATGCTCAAGGAGTTGCCCTTGCAGCCAATCGCTTGGGAACCAAAGCAATTATCGTCATGCCAATAACCACACCTCAAGTCAAGGTGGACGCAGTGAGAATGAGGGGCGGAGCTGTCGTGTTACATGGAAACACCTACGACGATGCTTATAGCTATGCCCGTGAATTAGAAGTGGAAAAAGGTTTGACCTTTATTCATCCCTTTGACGACCCTCATGTAATTGCTGGACAGGGAACCATTGGGATGGAAATTTTACGACAATATCAGCAACCCATCCATGCAATTTTTGTCGCAATTGGAGGTGGCGGATTGATTTCGGGGATTGGGGCTTATGTGAAAAGATTGCGTCCCGAAATCAAGATTATTGGCGTTGAACCAGTAGACGCTGATGCGATGTCTCAATCGCTCAAAGCCGGACATCGGGTGCGTTTGTCCCAAGTAGGGTTATTTGCTGATGGTGTGGCGGTGCGAGAAGTAGGTGAAGAAACCTTCCGTTTATGTCAGCAGTATGTAGATGAAATCATTCTGGTGGATACAGACGATACATGTGCTGCGATTAAAGATGTGTTTGAGGATACGCGATCCATTTTAGAACCAGCCGGTGCATTAGCGATCGCAGCTGCCAAAGCCTACGCAGAACGAGAACAAATTGAGGGACAAACTCTAATTGCCGTAGCCTGTGGTGCAAACATGAATTTTGATCGTCTCCGCTTTGTGGCAGAACGGGCCCAGTTAGGCGAACGTCGGGAAGCAATCTTTGCAGTCACAATTCCTGAAGAACGGGGAAGTATTCGCCAGTTTTGTGAATGTATTGGCAACCGTAATCTTACAGAGTTTAATTATCGCATTGCTGATGAAAAAACAGCCCATATTTTTGTAGGTGTGCAAATTCAAAACCGTGCTGATGCTGCAAAGATGGTAGAAACCTTTGAAGCTCAAGGATTTGAAACTCTTGATTTAACAGACGATGAACTAACTAAATTACATCTGCGGCACATGGTGGGTGGGCACTCTCCCCTAGCTCATAATGAATTACTTTACCGTTTTGAGTTTCCCGAACGTCCCGGTGCATTGATGAAGTTTGTTACTTCCATGAGTCCCGACTGGAATATTAGTCTTTTTCACTACCGCAACAACGGCGCAGACTACGGTCGAATCGTCGTTGGTATCCAGGTTCCTCCCCACGAGATGGAGGAGTGGCAAGCTTTTCTAGATAACCTGGGCTATCGCTATTGGGATGAAAACAAGAATCCGGCATACAAGCTGTTTTTGGGATAGCAGGGGATTGGGGAGTGAAGAAGGGAATAGGGTACAGGTTACAGGGTACACCCGGATTTCTCACGATACTGTAGGCAGAGGAGTGTGGGGAGTGTGCGGGGTCAGATTTCTTCCCCATCCTCCCACACCTCCCACAC
>NZ_JADEXU010000120.1 GCF_015206895.1 Nostoc sp. LEGE 12450
GTTTCCCAAGTTTATCTCGAAACTCTGTTTCGTCGAGGCTAACGCTATTCCTTAGACGGTAATGCGAAGCACTGCCTCTATATTAATTACTAAGCCACAAACTGAATCACACCCCATTGTCCATTGGTCAACCAAGAATGGTCAGAGTTTGCTACTTTCTTAATAACCTCAGATTTTAAACCTACTGCTACTTCCGACTTCAGGGTGCGTAATGCTACTATTGGTGCAGGCAAGTAGCAGACTATATCTGCAAAGCTGGCAGTAATATCCCAATGACGATCGCCTAATAACCGACGATAATTCGCATCTCCTTTGACTATAACTAAACTGGCATTAGTTAACTCATCTTTGAGAGAGCTGGGTATTTCCCAAAATGCTAAAGGTGATGTCCAAAAGTAATCTTCAGATAAGACTAAACGCCCTGATGCAATATGCGTCTCCAACCTTTGAGCGAAAAATATCATTTGTTGATCACTAGTAGTGGCTAAAAAACTTGTTGTTTCATGTACATCTTTAATCATGGCATCAGAAACAAAAGTAGGATGCGGTTTCAGGTGCAGGTAAACTTGATTAACTAAGTTACTACTTAATAAGAAATCTACTAAGCATAAGTCGCAGACAAGTTCAAAACCAGCATTGTCTAAGACAAAATCAACGCGATCTGCTTCAGAAATAGTTAACAATTCGCTAATTTGGGAGGCATCATTTACTAAAATGTGAGCTAGTTGATTTTGAATATCAAAACGGCTCCGGTCGTCCTCGAATGCTGACCACAAACTCAAGTCAACTCGATTTCCCCACAAAGCGAAATATAAGAGTGCTATTAAAGCTTTTTGGTTTAGTTGGACATCAATTTCAGAATCTTCTAGCCATTTATTCACCTGATTAGATAGAAGAGTAGCCGAGTCAATAGACCCTTCTAAACCATGAGATTTTTGCAATTGGAATGGATCAACTCCCTGCCATATACCAGGGCGAAAGTAATCAGTAATTTCTAAAATTGATCGATAAAAATAAGTTTCTGCAAAAAACCAGGGAACGTCTATCCAACGCTGACCCTTGTAAGCTTTTAGATATGTATCCCAAGCTGGAAAATCTACACCGGTATCATTCGTAAGAGGTTGTAAATATCCTGTCGGCAGTTCTGTAGCTAGCCTTTCTAATCTTGTATTAATTTCTGAAGAAAAATTATTTTCAACGATAACTCGACGGGCAATTGCAGGCATTCTTTGAGTGACCGTCAACTCACTAAAAGAACCAACTTCTGAACCAAACAGTGACGGTGGTAATGATAATTTCGGGGCTTTATATAACTTGACCACAAAATTCTATTGCCCTCTCTGAATAATTTATTGTGTACTTTGGCATTTACTCATCCTATAGTCACCCTTTAAGTTTAATTTGAAAGTGGAGCCTCTTTAATTCAACACTCACATTCCCCTTGCCGTTGCCCATGCTGTCTTAAGAACATCGAGGGCAAAGCCTTTGCAGTGATTGGACTGCTAGTGGTAAAGCAATTCATCTATGGCGCTACTTTTTTTTTTAACTGTAACAAGCAGAAAACGCAGGCACAATGGTTGCTGGAATAGTCATTGGCTCATTGGTTTTCGGATTACGCCCTTCGCGTTCTGAGCGATGCCTACGGCGGCAAGCTACGCGTCGCTCGAATGACCCAAACCTAATCAGCGTTACCTTCTCCCCGTCAGCTACAGCCTCGGTAACAACTTCTAAAAAAGCACTGATGATTTCATCGGCTTGCTTTTTTGTGACGTTGGCTTTGGCTGCTACAGCATCCACTAGTTCGCCTTTGTTCATAAATCACCCTGAAGTATAGTGATCGCTTGTGACAAAGCAGTACACTTGCTATGTACCGAAAATCCACTCCTTGCTATGGTGTACCCACCTGCCGGGGGCATCGCCCTCAAGCCCTGGCGAGAAGAGTTAAAGAACCAACGCACTATGTGTAACCATTTCAAGATTCCACTCCTTGGATAATAGGTATCGCAGCCAAAATAGAATAACGGCGGATATCTTCTAGTGGCGCAGCTATTAATCCTTCTAGCTTGGCTATTGCTGAAGAGCAGATGGGGTGACGCTAAATGAGTATCCAGTGCTACCGCAGATTCCCACTCTTCTACAAAGGTAAAATCTGTTGGATCTGATTGATTTTGTAAAAGTTCATATTTAATGACACCTGCTTCAAGTCTTATTGATTCAATCAGTCCCAATAATAAAGCTTTGAGTTCTTCTATAGGAATCGTACTTGAATCTTGCTAAGTATACTGATAAACAAACCTTTGTATGGCAAGCTTCTAGCCAATTTGGTTTTCAGAAATCAAATATGAGTCCTATACTTTATTAGGTATTGCCACAAAACGAGCTACAACATGAATGGTTTGGTTAGTCATTGGTCAATCGTAATTAGTCATTAGTTATTAGTCATTAGTCCATAGCCAACAGTTCATAGTCAATAGTTACTGCGGATTGCCTTCGCATCAGTTAATCATAAAGCGATCGCCCCTAGAAATTCTTAGAGGAACAAATTGGGAGTGCGATCGCTGTAAAGGGCGGCTCCATGCGATGGGACAGCAGTAAATGCTTGCCTAGCCACCCTCTACATCTGTTCCATCATTATTGAGAATTTTGATTATTTAAACAGATTTGTTTGGGCTAACAGTTTGTGAAAATACCCTGACCTGGCGTTAGTAAATTATCTGGATCGTAACGTCGCTTTGCACTTACCAAATTTCCCCAAACTCGACCAAAATGCTGCTGCCAATCCTTTTTGTCAAAGGGAATAGCATCTACGGAATATTTGTAACCACCCAAATCACGATTTTGCTCAAAGAGCCTACGATTATCATTGAGCATTTTTGTAATTACAGAATCATCCGGTGGCACTGCTGTTCGCAATATGGCAAACAGAAACACAACCTTCTCGCTCGGAACCCGGAAATTAGGTAGCCCGAAGCGTTTAGTTTTAACTGGATACAGCAGAATTGGCCCTTGACCTGTGTCAGCTAGCGTTAAATTAGTAGCGACTTCACCAACAAAACTGTTAACTGCGCTACTAGGTACAAACAAATCTAACCAAGGATGAGGATTTGACCAAACACCAATAGATTTGAGAAAGGCAACTGTAGGAGCTAAACGGTTGAGGAAATCAAAATAAGTTTTATCTTCTATTTGTTGTGTACCGCGAGTATAGTTTAATCCCCGAAGCAATCGCTTATTATTAGGTACAGAGGGAGGGCTGTAAAAGCTAGCCGCTTCTAGCAGATAACGCCATCCACCAGCATTATTAGAAACTAACTGACCTTCTACATAGTTAAAGCGCTCATCATAAATGATTTGGCGTTGGTCACGAGTAAAGGTAGCTAAATCGTCATAATATAACTGAAACACACGGGCATTGGTAGTGGCGGGAATTAGCTTAACAGTTGCCTGTACAATAATTCCACATTGACCTAGCCCTGCTAGTACTGCAAGCCATAAATTGCGATTGTACGAGGATGAACAAGTTTCGAGATGACCAATACCAGTAACTACCTTCAGTTCTAAAACATTATCAACTTGAACACCATAGCGATGAGTTGCACCACCAATACCCCCTACTGACAAAGTGCCGCCTACAGAAAGTTCGATGTAATCGGTAAGAACGGGCGGTGTTAATCCCATAGCAAGCGTTTGTTGCAATAACTGACTCCATAGCACTCCCGCATCAACAATTGCTCGGTCTGTACCAATGAAATGAATCTTGTTGAGCGTACTTAAATCAATGACAATGCCTGCTTCTACTTGTGACTGACCATAGGTAGAGTGACCCTGACCGCGTGGGGCAACCTTGAGCTTTCTCGTCCGAGCGAATTGAATAACTCGAACAATATCCTCAATTGAGCCTGGTTTAAGTACTGCTATCGGTTGACGATGGACGATATTACCAAAGTCAATACTGGCATCATTAAGTGTCGCATTATCAGTGTAAAGTACTCCATCTAAGGAAGGTAAACTTTCAAAAACAGATGTGGCACTGGCAGATGTTACCCAAGAACGAGTAGTTAAATCAAATCCGATAACAATTGCACTGGTAATCAAACCTTGTAAAACTGAGCGACGTGAAGTGTTTTGTCCCATAATTTTTTACTTGGTAGTACGAATCGTTGCTTTCTCAAGTAAAGACACTGTTAGTTTTTAGTGTTTACTTAACTAAACTTGAATTGATATATTGATATTCAGTCAAAGGTGTGATTTTATGGCTGTGCCATAAATTAAAAAATATACAGCCATTTAATGAAAAATACGGTTAAATACTGTTAAGGCTTAACTTGAGAAAAAATCGCCCTTAAAAAATACAAGCGTTCGCATGATTGCGTCTCGTAGAGAGGAAAAATTGGGAGTGCGTAGGCTTCTTGAACCGTAGGCATCGTTACCTGTGCTTGACAATTGAATTCTTCATGCGAATGCGTCCGGCTGGTGAAAAACCCTACATCATCAAAAATGAATATCGCTCTGGTGGTCGTCAGGTTTATTGGTACGAAGGTAAAAACAGTAGTGCAATCGTTGCCGAGTTTCATGCTCAGTTGATGCTGGGTAAAAAGTTGATGATGGTCAGTGACAGCAAGCGGTTCATCAAAAAGCTGGAGAGAGCGCTCAATGATGGTTCAGCAATTGATGATAGCGACGAAACACCGGAATCAGCCGAAGACCGCAAGTTACGAGTGTGGGCTATTCATTCCGAGAACAGTGGCAGTGAGGAGAATGTCATCTTTATCCGAGAGATTAACATTGCCATTAAGGATATCGATGCTTTTTTAATTACTCCCAGTCTCAGTTCAGGGGTTGACATTTCCAGCTATCATTTTGATGCCGTGTTTGGTGTGTTTCATGCTGTTTCGCAGTCGGCTACAGAATGCGCCCAGCAATTATGGCGGTATCGTCCAGATGTCCCCATGTATGTTTGGGTGGCCCCGCGCCCTCCCTTTGGTTACGCCGAAACTAATGCCCGTCGCATCAAGGAAAGGATTCTTCAAACGAATGAAATGACCGCGTTTCTGATTCGCATTAACCGGGAAACGGGCAAACGTGGGGCTGAGAAGGATTGGGCATTAGATGCCAGCTGTCAGATTGAGGGGCAAAGGAATTGGTCGATTAATAATTTACGGGCTGATTTGCGATCGCTCCTAGAAGAAATGGGCAATACTATTGCGCCTGTGGGTGATGCAACCGATGAGGGGGCTTCCCGGTGGATGAAAGCGGCAGGTATTGCCATCGATGAGGAGCATAATCGCTTGGTGGCGAATGCCAAAGATATTGATAGAAGGACTTATGCGGCTAGGCAGCACCAAGACTATCTCAAACCGGAGGAGGTGCTGGAGTGTGAGAAATTCCGCATACAGGACACCTACGGCATGAGCGTAACCCCGGAACTGGTTGAGCAAGATGATGGGGGGCGGTTAATTAAAAAGATTGTCGCACTTGAAGCGATATTGGACGCACCTGGGGAAATGGTCGCTGATGACCAGGGGCGGGAGTTTGTTCCACCGCCGGCTATTGTTACCGAACGAGATAAATCAGAACGGGAGCGATTAGCCATTTGCACAGACTGGAGCAATCATTCTACTGCATGGTTGATGCGTCATCGGCTGGGACTCAGGGCAGTGCTGATGGATCTGATGTCTGGGGTTGAGATTAAAGGCGACGAGGCGATGATTCAGGCTTTGGCTGAGTTTTCCAAGCGCAACGCATCTCACGTTAAGGGGATACTCAACCTGACGATTCCGCTATCGGAGTCTGCTTTGTGGATTTTAGGACAATTCCTCTGGCAACTCGGTTTGTCTACTGAGTCACGAAGACCAATGGAGGATGGGCAGAGGGTTCGGTATTATCGGCTCAATCCTGATAATGTCGAGTTTATCCAGAAAGTGTTGGATTATCGGCAGAGGCAACGCGAGGACAGAGAACGGAAACGGCAAGAATCACTTGAGCGAGATGCGGTTTATGCGGCTAGGATGCAGGCTCAGTATGGGATTAACCCGCCGTCCATACCCACCTTTAATGAAAGTGGAGATAATAATTGGGGGGGTATGGACACAGATCCAGAACTCAGTGATTATTGGTGGGAGTGGGTTAAATATTACGCTCGATTAGCGATTGAGCGGGTGGAGTACGGTGTAGAATCAGTTAAAGAATTACTCAGTGTGCTAACGAGTGATGAGCGTTGCGGCGTGATGCTGGAATTTGAGGATCTTGACCCAGAGAAGTTTGCTCAATTGGTGACAGATGCCCCACAGTGGACTGAATGGATGGGGTGATTTGCTATTCGATTAGATCATTTGACTGTTAATTCCTCAAGGATCATTAAGAGTGCAGGTGAACGGCTTAACGGCAAAAGTCACAATCCTATTCTTACTTCAGAGATACGCATCTCAGCCATAGTTTTCATACCTTAAAGGGGTAAAATTTTGGCTTCAGACAGACAATGGCAAAGTTTACTGTTGGCGACTATTTATTGCTTCGTTTAGAGCAAATTGGCATTAAGCATATCTTTGGCGTTGCTGGAGACTACAATATGGAATTTCTCGACTATATTGTTAACCACAATGGCATCGAGTTAATTCCTACTTGTAACGAACTTAATGCATCCTATGCTGCCGATGGTTATGGTCGGATTAATGGTGTTGCGGCATTAGTAACTACGTTTGGTGTTGGTGAACTCAGTGCTATTAATGGTGTCGCTGGCGCTTATGCTGAACACGTTCCTGTTGTAGCGATTACTGGTGCCCCTGCAACTAAAATTCAAGCTCTTGGTTCACTTGTCCATCATACGCTTGGTACTGGTGATTTTTCAATCTTTGCCCGAATGTATCAACAGGTAACGGTGGCTCAAGCATATTTAACAAACGAAAATGCAACAACGGAAATTGACAGAGTTTTAGGTATCTGTTTGCTGAAGAAACTACCTGTTTATATTTCCATACCTATGGATGTTGCTCTGGCTGAGGTGTCTGCACCGTCTGATTTCTTTATACCTCCTGTATTTCAGAGTGATAGCGCTACAATCGCAGAAATAATTGATGTCTCTGTAAACATACTGGAAAAAGCTTCCCAACCTGTGATTCTTGCTGATATTGGTGTAGCTCGCTATCATTTGCATGAACAATTGCGAGAATTGCTAAAAGCTACTGGATACCCTTATGCCACGATGAACATGGGGAAAGGGTTGCTAGAAGAAACCCACCCCCAATTCATCGGCATATATAATGGTGCTGCCAGTCAGGAATCTGTCAGAAAACGTATTGAGCAGGCAGATTGTGTTTTAACTATCGGTGCTTTGATGACTGATTTCAACACAGGCAAGTTTTCTGCCAAACTCGATCCCAGCCAAACTATTGAAGTGCATGGGCAGTATGTAAAAGTTAAACATGCTTTATACAACAATGTCGCTATGGCAGATGTGCTTTCTGCTTTTTGCCAACGGTTGCAGCACCGCGATCCTCAAACGCTTTACTTCAAATCAGCAACAGAAAATTTAGATGCTGGTTTTATAGAGCCTATCGTTGGCGGCTCTTCGGCACCGATTACGCAGCAGCATTTTTGGTATAGATTTGCTCATTTTCTCCAAGAAGATGACATTATCGTTGCTGAGACTGGAACTTGTTTGTTTGGCGCTTCTATCGTTCCTTTGCCAAAAGGTGCTACTTTTGTTGGGCAAGTACTTTGGGGATCGATTGGTTACTCTGTTGGTTCATTACTTGGTTGTGCCATCGCTGCATCACAACGTCGCTCTATCCTACTGGTTGGTGACGGGTCTTTCCAAATGACTGCACAAGAACTTTCAACCATCTTACGCTATAATCTAAAACCGATTATTTTTTTGATCAACAATGATGGATATACTATAGAGCGTGATATTCACGGTGAACGTATGCCATATAACGACATTCAACCTTGGAATTATCATCAGCTCCCTAATGTTTTCGCTGGCAATGCCTGGGCAATTAAAGTTAGTACCGAATCCCAGTTAGACAAAGCATTAGAAACAGCTCAACAAAACCGTGACCAACTTGCTTTTATTGAGGTTGTAATGGATAAAATGGACAGCCCAGAGGTTCTGTTAGAGATGTTGCAGCAATAAATCAACATACTGCCTCATCAATTACTCAGTACCCTAACGATTGATCGGCGGTTGGGTGTAATGCTGGAGTTTAAAGACGCTTGCCAAGACTTATTTGCTCAACTGCTGACAGATGCCCCGCAGTGGACTGAGTGGATGGTTGAAGTTAATCCTCAACCAATAACAATTGGTTATTTTGATGGATTAGAAGAAGCCTATCCACTTGTACTGTTAGCCATACGGGAGGGTAAAAAGCCAGGATAACATTCCTTTCGGCGTTGATTGCGTTGTTCGATAAGTTTTTCTAAACCTTTGAGACGGTCTTGCAAGCCTCTTAGAACACCAATAGCTCGAAAGTCTTGAAAACTATTCACACCGAAATCTGTAAATGCCTTGGGATCTTGCTTGGTGCCAATCACTGCCATGACGTTAACCTGGGCAAATGTTGCCTCAACGCCAGGTAGGAAACTAGTAAAGCTATTCTCGTTCCGGATGATTCCTTTGATAGTTGGAATAGGCTGGTAGATAGCTCCTGGCATATTCGGAATAAAAGCCATGTATTGGTATTGAATCCAGGCAATAGCTGAGTGTTGTGGACCAGCAGTAAAAATGATTTGTGTCAGTAAATCAATCAACTGATCACGGTTAGTCAGACGGGGCGGTAGAGAAGCTACACCAAAACCTTTCTCACTAATGGGTCTTTGTAAAGCTTGTATCCAATTTTGGAGTTCAAAATCCTCACGAATATCTCGGTTGGATTTGTAGTAAATTCCCACATATTGACTAACATATTCTTCTAATGCTTTCCAGACTAGCAACCCGTCATCACGATAGGGAAAATCTCCCAGTACAGAACGGTCATCGACACCGCGCTGGCGTAAATTAGTCGGAAGAGCAAAGTTACTGAAGTTGTTAAAAACTTGGCTCACACCTTCATTTGCAAGGTTGCGTGAGCTTTCAAGGGTGCCTCCTAAAATGATATCTACTAATCCTCCAGGATTAATCAATACCTGATCTGCAACGGCATTGATTGCCATTGTGAATTCAAAATGGGGTTTTAGTAGCACATTCACGGGATGGCTTGCTGCTAGTTCACGAACAGTAGCGAGTGCAATTGGTTCTAAAGCCAGATGAGTCTGCCCCAAGTGACGTACTAACTCATGCACATAAAAATCAGCCATCTGAGCGATCAGTTTCGCCAAAGTCCAGTCCACTCCATCCATCGGTGTGCAAAGCAGACTTATTCCGGGAATTTGTCCTAGTTGGATAGCAATAGGAATTAAGCACGAATCTCTGCGACTCCTATCGGCATAATAGAGGGCGATTGGGGCAGTGAGAAATTTATTCTGTTGCCCAATAACGGTATCACTACCAAGTAACGCATAATCAGTGACAAAGAGATTGCCATTTTTAATAGCACTTTTGAGAGTTTCTCTAACGTACCCTTTTCTGTATATCTTTCTCAGTACAGTTTGAAAAATCTCATTCGTTATTGAGAGTTTTTGAGTCAGGCTATAATTCAGTGCCAAGACGTTGGTTAATTCCATTGGATTGGGCCCAGAAAGCCGCTGTTGCGTGAATTTGGCATCACTTCGGAAGGTCTTGGCAATATCTGGTAAAGGCAATACTGGAAAAACCGCAGCGTAGTCTTCCAGTCTGAGAAATGACTGCGGATTCTTGAAAAATGCTTGTTGATTTGCTGCTATTTTTTCTGATAAACTTGCACGATTCTTATTATACCCTTCAGAAAAAACCTCTTGAGCAGGTAAAGTTGCCACACGAACAGCAGTCGGTAGCCGCAATGCGATCTGATATTGTTGACGTGTTTGTTCTAACTGCTGTTGACGCTCTTGCTGGCTTGTCAGTGCTTCATGTTGCGGTAAAGTTGGGATCTGTGGATTAGCAGGAGGACTTGGCTTTGAAGAGGGAGTATCGCCTTTAACTACGTTTTCCAAGCCAGGGGTACAAGCTAGACCTAATAGAGCTAGCATGGTACGGCGCGATAGGACATATTGCTCTATCAATTGTTTGTGTCGTTGCTGTCGAGTCGGTAAGCGCATTACATTATCCTGCTGAAAAACCTACTTTTCGCCAATCAAAATCATACGGTGTCTATTTATGTTTGTGTAAAACATGATACTTATCTTTAAAGTTACTAAAAAGAAAACCGACGATGCTGATGATGAGAGTTGGGCAGTTATCGAATCGGTTAAAGCAGCAAGTGAGCAATTGTATACTGCTGAGTGTGAAGCGTAGGCGTAGCTCGCCGCAGGCATCGCACAGAAACTACTTGCGAAGATTGATTTAAAACTGGACTATGTGGGTCGGTTGGGTAAGCGTGAAAATCGGGAGTGCGTTTATCTATTCGTTGCCCCTGATGATGAGCGTAATTCGATTTTCGGGCAGTAGTTCAACCGGGATGAAGCACTTCAAAGTGAGTTAGTGTCAGTTACTAATAATATAGTTTTATCGACACCAGTGATTGACACAACTTCCCAAATATTAGAAGAGGTAGTGTCCAGCCCCCAAGGACAAGCCTAGAAAGGACTGAAACTGAAAATACAGCAAGGCTTGGACAGCGCTGGCTCGTTCTACAACCAGCTAGTCTCCACAATCGGCTCGGCTGTCGGCGTTGCTGATGGGGAGCCTTACTGGAATGGGTATCTGGGGCAGCGGCAGGTTTGGGTCAAGATTAGTTGAGTTAATTAACCAGCAGGAGTTACAAAAATATTGGTTGCACTAAAAGCTAAACCTGGAGAAAGCTGTGCAAATTGGAATTGAGCCATTCCACCAGCTCCATCGTAATCAAAAGAGAGAATTCCTGTACTATTGTTGTAGATAAATCGGTCATCATAATCGTTCGCTTGCGAACCTATTACAAAGCAATCGCTGCTGAGAGTACCCCAAGCTAATCCAGAGCCAAATGGGGAGCTAAAGTATATTGTATCTTCTGACACATTGAAATCTTGAATAGTATCAATACCAGCATCTGCTCTATAGTAGAACTTAAAAGAGTCCAGTCCGCTTCCTCCAGTTAGAGTATCATTGCCACCTTGACCTTCAAGGTAATCGTTCCCTGCTCCGCCAATAAGTTGGTCATTACCACTTTGCCCATAAAGATCGCCATAAAGATTATCGTTGCCATCTCCTCCATCGAGATAGTCGTTGCCTAAATCTCCAGATAAGTTATCACTGTCTGCTTCACCATAAAGAGCGTCGTCTCCATCGCCTCCATTGAGGTAATCAGTACCAAAGTATCCCAACAAAACATCATTACCTGCATCCCCAAAAAGTTGATCGTTACCATTCCAACCATCTAAATTATCGTTACCAGATGCACCACGAAGAGCGTCATCACCATTATCTCCAAATAAGATATTGTTTGCTTCGTTGCCAGTAATTGAGTTATTGAGTTGATTACCAGTTCCTCTAACAGTTAATCCGATCAATTGTAAATTTTCTACATTTGCTCCCAAGGTGTAATCAACGTTTGCACGAACGGTATCAATTCCCTCGTTAGCATTTTCTATTACAATGTCATTGTTATAGTAAGAAAGGCTAGAAACAATATAAGTATCATTTCCCGAACCCCCATACATATAATTGATGCCATCACCTCCATCAAGGTAATCATCGCCAGTACCCCCATAGAGATTATCGTTACCTCCTTCACCATAAAGGCGATCGTTTTGATCGCCTCCATTAAGAAGATCGTTCCCGTACCAGCCAAATAAGATGTCTTCACCCGATCCACCAAATAGCTGATCGTTTCCATCGCCTCCATCAAGGTAATCATTACCACCACCGCCATTCAAGGTATCATTGCCGCTATAGCCATACATTTGATCGTTATATACTGTTCCTTGAAGGTAATCATCGCCAATTCTAATACCCCCAAATATAAACAGCTCAGAACCTTTAATAATTGCCATATTTAGAACTCTTGAAAAACTTCAACTTTGAATATAGAAACTAATCGGGTAAAACTAGGGGAAAGAAAAATAAAATAGCAGATATCTATTAATTGGCCATAAGCAATAAGAAAATCCCCTTCATCATCTTGTTTTCCCGCAGTAATCTGGATTTGCAACGTATCATTCAGTACATCTGTCCGCAAGGATTTACACTTTGGTTCAATAGTTACTTTTTGGTAAACATGGCTCTAAATCCTGATTCTAATGATTCTCAATTGACCCAGCTCCCGAGGGTTCGGTATTATCGGCATTGCCCTCAGTTAGTAGTGGAACGGGTTGAATACGGGGTTGATGCTGTGAAAGAATTACTTAGTACGCTAACAAGTGATGAGCGTTGCGGCGTGATGCTGGAGTTTGAGGATGCAAGACCTGACAAATTTGCTCAATTGGTGACAGATGTGCCGCAGTGGACTGAGTGGATGGGTTGATTTACACCCAAGCTTGGTATTAGACCAATAAACTATTGCTTGCGAAGTGTGTCTGCCACTTCAAGATATAGCTATACCCTCATTACAAGCCAAACTTCTCATTACCTCTGACGGGCGTTGGGAAATCCTTCCGCCTTGCGTGGAACAGAGTAAATCAAAACGCTACAGTCAATTACAATAATGATTGATGCAAGTGGCTTTATACGCAACAGTTCTGGTTTGATTTCAAAAACTCAAACCGACTCAAAAGGATAAAATCCTAGAAAACTGGAGCTGGGTGAGCTAAATTCTTGTGATGAATATGGCTAAAACTAAAAAATCAGAAAATGCTTCCAAAAAAGCGACCAACCCTTCTCCCAATGCACTATATGTGCTAGAGGTGTTTTTAATTGATGGCCCAATTACAGAGGAATTTGCAGCAGAAAATCCAGTGGTGTCTAGAACCATCGAAATTGAAAGCAGCAATACTTTGCAGGATCTGCATAAAATCATCTTCAAAGCATTTGACCGAGAAGAAGAACATATGTATGAATTTCAAGTAGGAGGAAAAGGGCCGCAAGATCCAAATGCAAGACGCTATTGCATAAAACAAGCATTTTCAAGTTCCGATTTGACACCAAAGCCTACAGGAGATGTTTCTAGTACTTCAATTGCGTCTTTGGGCTTATCTATAGATGATGCTTTTGGTTACTGGTTCGATTTTGGTGATGATTGGTGGCATCAGATTGATATCATCAGCATTGCAGACACAGTTCCATCAGGCAAATATCCTAAAATTACTCAGCGAGTCGGGGCTAGTCCTCCGCAATATGCGGATTTTGAGTAGAAGAAAAAGCTTGCTAACGATGGGCTATTTGATAAATCAGGATATCATCCAAGCAAAGATTGAATTTGTCGCCGTACAACATAATTAGATAACTAGCCCACTTGTTTAATTTCGAGGATGATGATTAAGTTTGAGGATGTTTGTCCTGATGAGTTTGCTCAAGTTTACAAATAAAATCTAGTATGAATGATGTAAATTTCTCAGGATACCAGAGTCCCCATTCGTGAAATCCTTCTTCTACAACAACTAATTTAGAGCCGGGAATAATTGCCGCCATTTCTTGGGCATTACTTAATGGCGTAGTTAGGTCTTTTTCTGACCATACTAGCAAACAAGGAGCTTGGATTTTTGGTAGTAGATGGCTGATATCTTCGTATAAAGAAATTAGCAATCCTTGAATGACATTTTTTGTATTAAATAACAAGTTATAAGAGAAAACCAAAGGAATATCAACTAATTTCAACCTGAGTCTTGGCAGAAACAGTTGAGCGGTCATTTCGATTGCCCTTCGCGGGATCATCTCCGGTATAGATGGCGTAGGAATTCCAGTACTATCTATCAGAATTACACTTCTGACTTTTTGTGGAACAAGTGTACATAAAGTAATAGCAATCCCGCCACCGAATGAGTGTCCTACTAGATGAAATTGTTGTAAATCTAAAGCTGACAAAAATGAAAGGAGAAATTTGCTATAGCTAACGTAATCAGGAATTAGACCAGAGTAACTCGATCTTGCAAAACTGGGCAAGTCAGGAGCAATTATAGTATAGTGCTGTGCTAGTAGTTCCAGCACTTCTTGATAAGGCTCAGTAGAGATTCCCCAGCCGTGTAGTAATAAGATGGGCGTTGAACTCGAACCCAACTTACTTTGCTGATAAAAAATAGTGCAATCTTGTAAATCGACCTGATGATTAGTTAATTGAGAGTTCAAAGCCACAACCTCATTTACCATAACTCGGTAAATTATTTCTACTGTTATATAACAGTAGCAAGCCCACAGGGTTGACGAAACTTTCTCAAGGCTGATATAGATGTGGCTTATATAAAATCGAATTCGGAATTAATAAACTTAAATTAGTAGTACTTTCAAGAGAAAGAATCTGCTGCCTAATTTTGAAGAATTGGTATTACCGATCGCGGGGAAACCGCCGCATCATCCTCTGCGATGCCACAGCCTAACCATCTGGCACATACACAACCTCGCCCGACATTTATTTAAGAACCTTCTGTTATAGCTCCTAGTGCCAAAAGTGACGATCGCACAGATTCCGTCAAACCGACGACCCCTGTAATATTCATGCCTTCATAAGGTCTAGGAGTTCTGAGAATTTTCAGACATTCACCTGTTTCGACATTCCATAAGCGGATGGTCTGGTCTTCACTGCTGCTAGCAAGAATTGGACTTTTAACCGGAGAATGGATAAATGCGATCGCAAAAATCCATCGTGTGTGTCCAATCAATACTCTCAAACACTTCCCAGTTTTCATATCCCAAATTCTCACGGTTTGGTCGGTTCCTCCGCTTGCCAGCAGACAACCATCAGGACTGGCAGCACTGATCACAGCATCAGTATGTCCTTCCAAAGTTCTTAGACATTGGCAAGTCTTGAAATCCCAAATTTTGATGGTTGAATCTTGACTGCTACTGTGCAAGGTTTGCCCATCTGGACTAAATTTAGCTGACCACACACCGTTTGTGTGCCCACGAAAAATTTTCAAGCATTCCCCTGTAGCAACATCCCAAGCTCGAATTAGGGAATCTGCACAGCAACTAATTAGCATCTTGCCATCAGGACTATAAACAAGTGATGAGACAATATTAGTGTGATTACATAACACACCCAGGCAAACACCTGTCTTGACATCCCAAATCCGTACCTGCTTGTCGCTACCACTACTAGCTAAGGTTTGTCCATCGGGACTGTAGGTAACTGAAAGTAGCCAGTTTCTATGACCCCGCAAGACTTTCAGGCATTCTCCTGTCTCTATGTCCCAAATTCTCACTGTTTCATCTGCACCGCCACTCGCAATGGTATTACCTTGGGGATGAAAAGCTACGGTTCGTACCCAATTAGTATGACCAGTCAAGGTTTTGATACACTTACCAGTATGAATATCCCATAGTTTAACTGTTTGGTCTTCACCACTGGCTAAGACTTGGCTGCGGTCATTTTCATCAAGTGGAGAGGTTGCTAATGCCCACACACCACTACCATGTCCGCGAAAAGTTCGGAAACACTGTCCTGTATGAATATTCCAGAACTTAACAGTTTGGTTATCATCACTGGCAATCAAGGTTTTTCCATCTGGAGTGAATGTCAGCGATCGCACTGTGTGGGTGTGCCCTGACAAAGTTTTCACACATTCCCCAGTGTGAATGTCCCACAAGCGAATTGTTGTATCACCACTGCCACTTGCTAGCATTTGACCATCAGCACTACAAGCTACACACCAGACATGGCCTGTATGACCGTGGAGAGTTTGCAAACACTGCATTGCTTCTAAATCCCAAATCCTTACAGTGCCATCAGCGCTACCACTTACCAGCATTTTTTCATCGGCATTAAATGCTACAGACCACACAATACCCGTGTGTGCTTGCAGTGTTTTCTGGCACTCACCTGTATTGAGATGCCAAAGTTTGATAGTATGGTCGGCGCTACCACTTGCTAAAGTTTTACCATCTTTACTCAGAGCGATCGCCCAGATCCAATCTGTGTGTCCTTCAAGACTTTTCAGACATTCCCCTGTCTGAATATCCCATAATTTAACCGTTTGATCCATACCACCACTGGCAAGGACTGAATAGTTTTCTTGCCGAGCCTGTGCTACAGACCAAACAAAGCCTGTGTGCATCCTGAATACTTGTAGGCATCGACCTGTGAGATCCCATTGTTTAACAGTTTGGTCATCACTACCACTAAATAAGGTTTGTCCATCAGCACTAAATACAATAGAACGCACCCAACCTGTGTGTGCTTCCCAGGTTAAGCATTGCTGTCCATCTGTTGTTTGCCATAGGGAAATTTGACCAAGGGTATCCCCGATTGCCAGAAGATTGCCATTTGGACTAACTGCTAGTGTAAAGGTATAGCTGAGATTTGCCGTAAAAGTAGATTTAGTTAAATCTGAATAGGCAAAATTGGTTTGGTGTAAATTCACACTTTTTAAATCAGCTTGCCAAATCGTCAAACTAGAAAAGTTGCAATCGCTTAAATCTACTTGCAGCTGATGAAGTAAATTAATCGTGTTTCCGCCCACATAACCAGCATCGATTGGTTTTTTGCCACGAAGTGATGCCAAAATTGTCATCAGTTGAGCTTCAATCCAATTTGCACTTCCGAACACAGAAAGTAGCTTTTTAATTACAGGGTTGAGGATTAAGTAAAGTTGAATTTCTTTGATATAGTCTTTCGCTGTCGCTTTCATCAGTGCATGGCTTTTGAAAAGAGAAATATTTTGAGTTTCGACTTCAACACAAACCTCTTGAATCAAACGACTAGTAATGTACTCCATCAACACAGGCTGTAGTGTGAATAAAGCACTACCTTTCTCAATCAGGCTTCGCCTTTCTAAAGCTGACAACGCTTCTAGAAGTTGAGAAGACGCAACCAAGGATAATAAATCAGATTGTATTTCTGAAAAATTTACAGGTTCCCGGTTGATTGCCAACCAATACATGACTGATTTTTCTAAAGCTGATAAACGTTGAAACTGTTGTTCAAGCAAATCTTGAATATCGCCGAAGACAACAGTGCCTTGAGCAAGAAAATTAGAAATATTACTATCAAATAAATCCCGGATGGTGGTTGCTACAATCTTTAGTGCTAGTGGATTACCTGCATAGGATTGAATTAGAGTTTGCCATTCATTAACCGATCCAATAAAGCTACCTTTGCAGCTAAAAATTGCTTGCCCATCAGCGATTGATAAACCAGATAATTGCATAGTTCTAACAGGCAACTTTTCGCCTTCAATTACCGCCACCTCTTTAGGCTTTTCGCGACTCGTCAGCACCAAACAACTTTGATGGCGAAACTCACCAATTCGCTTAAAAAGCTCACCATACCCCTCGTAACCAGAGCGATATTGACCTGTTCGACCCTCATTGCTGGTTAAGATTGTCTCTGCATTATCGAGAATTAGCAGACAGCGATGTTTTTGGAGATAGGTAAGCAGTCGAGAAATGCGATCGCTGACAGATTCGGGTAAATCTCCCTGCTGTTGGTGAGAGAGAACTTGAATCAAGCTAGTGAGTAATGCTTCAATAGTGGGGGCATTATAAAGCGATCGCCAAATAACATACTCAAAGTTTTCCTGAAGTTTCTCACTCAACTTCACAGATAAAGAAGTTTTACCAATTCCTCCAATGCCCAATAGTGCCACTAACCGACAACGGTCTTGATTAATCCACTGCTCTAAGGTGGCAATTTCTTGGAAACGTCCGTAAAAAATCGAAACGTCGAGAGCTTCACCCCAGTCTTGATAAGTTTTTATGGAATTATCAGGTTTGATTTCTCCAGTATTCTTCTGACGATAACACCATCTTCTCAAAGACGAATGGAGGTTATCTTTAGTAACTTTCTCACCCATCGCCTTGGAGAGCATTTTCCAGAGTCGAAAGCCAACAATTTTGATGTAGTCGGCATCATAACCAAACTTTTCAGCAATCTCTGGATACGTTTTCTGTTCCCATGACTGTCGAAAAATAATTTCCTGCAAGTCATTTAAAGGTGTTTTTCCCAGAATTATTTCAACAATGGCTAAGGCTTCTTCGACAGTCATTTACCCAGAGGTTGCTTACTAAAGTTAACTTCAACTTGTAACTTTGAATAACTATTAGTTACTGCAAAGATTTAGCAACTTTTTTAAGATGCTATCAGTTGTTGATTCCCAACGAACAACAACTTTAAATCATCAACAAAATCCTTGAAATTATTCTAAACTATGACTACTACCTTACAAAGACGCTCTAGCGCCAATGTCTGGGAGCGCTTCTGTGAGTCGATCACCAGCACTGATAATCGTCTATACATCGGTTGGTTCGGTGTCCTGATGATTCCCACCCTGCTAACAGCTACCACTTGCTTCATCATCGCCTTTATTGCTGCACCCCCCGTAGATATCGATGGTATCCGTGAGCCTGTTGCTGGTTCTTTGATTTATGGCAACAATATTATCTCTGGTGCGGTTGTTCCTTCTTCAAATGCGATCGGCTTACACTTCTACCCCATTTGGGAAGCAGCTTCTTTAGATGAGTGGCTTTACAACGGTGGGCCCTACCAGCTAATAATCTTCCACTTCTTAATTGGTTGCGCTTGCTACATGGGACGACAATGGGAGTTGAGCTACCGCTTGGGAATGCGTCCCTGGATCTGTGTAGCTTATAGCGCTCCTCTGGCTTCTGCGACTGCTGTCTTCTTAATTTATCCCATTGGTCAAGGCTCTTTCTCTGATGGTATGCCTTTGGGTATTTCTGGAACCTTCAACTTTATGTTGGTGTTCCAAGCTGAACACAATATCCTAATGCATCCATTCCATCAGTTAGGTGTCATTGGTGTGTTTGGTGGTGCTTTAATTTCTGCGATGCACGGTTCTTTGGTGACTTCTACCTTAGTTCGTGAAACTAGCGAAACCGAATCTGCAAACTACGGCTATAAGTTCGGTCAAGAACAAGAAACCTACAACATCGTTGCGGCTCATGGCTATCTGGGACGGCTATTTTGGCAATATGTCAGCTTCCAAAACTCCCGATGGCTGCACTTTGTCTTAGCAGCTTTACCTGTGATTGGTATCTGGTTTACTGCTTTGGGTATCAGCACGATGGCATTTAACTTGAACGGATTCAACTTCAACCAGTCTGTCATCGACTCCCAAGGGCGCGTAATTAACACTTGGGCAGATGTGATTAACCGTGCCAACTTGGGTATGGAAGTAATGCATGAACGTAATGCTCACAACTTCCCTCTAGATTTGGCTGTGGGTGAAGCAGCGCCAGTAGCTTTTAATGCCCCTGCTATCCACGGCTAAGGTTTAACTGTCATTTTTTATAAGTGCTTATCCCGGCTTATTTTGTTGAAGCCGGGTTTTTTAACGTCTCCCTATCTGGGAAAGAGACTTTGAAATTATCTCTCCTTCTCCAAATTAATGGGGGATTCCAAGCATTCAAAACAGCAGAATTCACTGTTAAAATACGACCAGTCCGCTCACTCAAACGGGACAAACAGCTTATAATTACTCAAATTTAAGTATTTAACTATATTGAAAAAGGATGTTTTATGAGCCTAAACAGTAGTTTTTTGCTCGACCTGCCGCACGTTGAGGCAGAACTGACTTACTTTACGCCAATGACAGAAAAACCTGTCATCTATGCCTATCAACGACCACCAGGGATTCCACCATCCAACCGAAAGTTCGAGACACACTTGATGCCAGTCCATAACATACGGGCGGTTTCACAAGACATATCCTTAGATCGAGAAGGCTTTAAACAAGTTGTACAACAAAGCAATGTCCGCAATTTTTATGACGAAGATGAGATTCTTCGTGTCTATTATCCTGAAGCCGAGCAACTTTTGAAAGAGGTAACAGGTGCCCAAAAGGTGGTGATATTCGATCACACTCTCCGTAACGCTCAACGCTTACAGAACGGTGAAAGCGGGATCAGTGAGCCTATTAAGTATGTACATAACGACTTTACTGCCATTTCTGGCTATACTCGCGCACGCAAAGAGTTAACAGCACGGGGGGTAGATAACATTGATCAATTACTACAGCAAAGGTTTGCTTTGATTAACATTTGGCGAGCGATCACCCCAGTTTATAAGTCACCATTAGCAGTGTGCAACGCTTTTAGTATCGCACCAACAGACCTAGTAGCTACTGATATAGTGTACCGCGATTACGTTGGTGAAACCTACTTAATAACCTATAACCCAATACATCAATGGTTCTACTTCCCCCAAATGCAACCCTCGGAAGCACTATTGTTTAAGTGCTTTGACTCGGCTCTTGACGGACGGGCGAGGTTTGCTGCTCATACTGGGTTTGATGACCCAACAAGCCCACCAGATGCCCCAGCTAGAGAAAGTATTGAATTGCGGACGCTGGTTTTCTATCCTATATAAGAATGATGACGGCTGCTATCCTCAACTACAGATGCACTATTATCTGAGGCTGGGGCGAGGGCATTTTGCTAATCGTGATGTTAAACGACCTCTCGCCAATGGTTGAGGCTCTTGAGAATTCGATTTGTCAACCAGACTTTAACAAGGGGCAGGTTTATCACTGCTTCACTTACTTATGAATCACACTCAGGCGCTTTGATGAAAAAAACTATTAAAAACTTCATTTAAGCCCGCAGTGTATAATCCTTGAGGTCTCTTTTTTCGCATTCCCTAAGTAATGCGAAAGTTATATTTTAAACTTTAAATTTACATACGTGCTTCATGCCTCGAAAAACTACAGTTCCATCGCAATCAATTAAAGTAACTCCGCTGGCTCTGTCTCAATTACATATCCGCTTAGAGTTTCTAGAAAAAGAACATCAATCACTACTCAAACAGATCAAGAGAAAGCGCACAGAACTGAAGAACTTTGTTGAACAGATGCGTTCTTTTGGCACAGAATTTCTCAATAAAGCTACTCCCGGTTTCCGAAAAATGGCTGAGTTAGACCAGGAAATCCATGCTCTGTTTGAGGAGATTTTTACTACTAGAAAGTTCGGTAAACAAACCCTCAAAAATATACAAGCAGTTTACCGTGACCTACAGGTAACTGGAGCCATCAGTCTAAAACCCAACAGTCAACAGTTAGATACATTAGACGAATCGTTTGACAATGAAGATTCCCAATCAGATTTTTCAAAGGAAACTAGTGAAGACCAGCATCAATATTGGCAAGGACAACAGTCTGTAGACTCTGCCTCTGTAGTCAGAACAGATGACCAAAGAAAAATTCGTCAAACATTTCTGAAATTAGCTGAAATCTTTCACCCTGACAAAGCCAGAGACAGTGAAACACAAAAGTCTCACACAGAAATTATGAAAGAAATCAATAAAGCCTACCAAGAGGGGGATTTAGCAAGACTTCTTGAAATTGAACGAAGTCAACAACCCTTAGAAATTATTGACAATAATAACGAGGATGATTTAACCCGTAGATGCCGAACTTTAGAACAGCACAATCAAATTCTCCTGGCTCAATATGAAAAATTGAAACAGGAATTGCGTTTGACAAAAAATACTCCAGAAGGGACGATGGTTTGTGATTCTCGAAAAGCTGCTAAAAAAGGCATTGACGCTATGACTGCGATAGTAGAAACAATGGAATCTCAAATTAACGTCGTTTCTGGGATTCGGGATTTTGTTAAGAATTTTAGAGAACAGAAAATTACTATTAAAGAATTTCTTGCTGGCCCAACATCTCTGCACTCCTTAGATGAAGAAACTATAGAAGATATTTTGGAGCAGATGTTATCAGATTTAATGAGATAGTATTTTATTTTTACGACAAATAAGAGTTTCCACTCAATGAACAGAAAATAGTAATAATAATTTTCTTAAATGTCTCAGTCAGCTCCAATTATTTCTATCAAGCCTCCTGTTTGTCAGTTAAAAGCCACTTTTGAATGGTTGTGTAGCAATTAAACTGCTTGTATTGCAGAATACTTAAAAGCTTATATGAGTTCGGGAATGCTTGGGTAGGTTGAATTGCCATTACGCATATCTCCTTTGACTCCGTATCTTGATTAGATTCTCTTTTCAATTGTTTTAATTTTGTTTCAGTACTTGTTCTATTTCTACTAATTTTTTGCGTAAGACTTCCTGTAAATCTATTAGTTCAGTAGGGTTAGCTTGCTTAAGCGTCTCTAAAGAAAGTTGTTCTAAACGACGAGATACTTGTAACACTACTTTCTCCCTAGTAGTATTTGTTACCTCTGACTGAGAATGAGATGTTATTACCTCTGCTACTAATTTCCGTGTAGCAATAACAGATAATTTCTCTGCTACTACTTTTTGTGTAGTCTTCTCTCTGATTAATTGAGCTTTTTGTTCATTTAATCCCAAATTTTTTGCAGAAAGTTTTTGTAGAGCCATTGCATGAACACCTTTAAGTCCTGCTCTTATGGCAAGTTTTAGGTCTTCTGCTAAAGATAGCATCGGAAAAATATTGGCATCGATAGAAGCAGGATTTAGCTGTAAATCTAACAGTAGACTCAAGATTGCTCGTTCTGAGTCGCTTAAATCTAAAGACTCTAATTCTTTTTCTTGTTTCTTTGCATCTGCTGTTATTAAATCCACCAGCGATGTTATACGCTTTTGACTATTCAAACGTCGAACTACTGTTGAAAGAATACGCGGAATATCTTGAAGTTCTAATCCAGTAATCGTAGACAATTCGCGCGCGATCGCCTCGGCTTTATCCAAAGGATTAAGGTCTTCTCGATGTAGAGAAGTTAGTAATGCTTTACGATGTAAACCAGTTGGTTCTGGAATAATAACTGCTGACAAGGTTTGCCAACCTAAAGCTTTAGCACTGCGCCAGCGTCGCTCTCCGTCAAATATTAATAGATGATTCTCCCTTTGAATCAGAATAACTGGTTGCAACTGTCCATCACTAGTTAAAGAGCGAGACATAGATTCAAGACTTTCAGTTAAAAATGTTTGTCTAGGTTGTTCTATATTTGGCTCTATTTGCTCGATAGGAATTGACAAAATACCTAATTGTGACTGAAGTTGTGTTCGCAACTCTTCCAATTGTCTTTCCAACTCGCCAGAATTTTTGTCACGAAGTTCTTCAATCTCTGCTCTTAATTGCTGTATTTCTTCCTCTGCTTCAGATAATTGCTGAGATTGCTTCGCACCTGAAAAATAATTTGTAAGATTAGGAGTGTTACGAGCGCACATAATTATTTTCTCTTTTTAGTTGTCTTAGGTTTTCCAATTAAAGTCACAAGATAAGAAGTGGTTTCTTTAAAATCATCCTTAGCAGGATGGCTAGGACGGTAAATATGCAATGGTAAACCTTGACCACTGGCATTGACAAATTCTGCGCTATCCCGGATTGCTGGAAATGCTCGAATTTTCATCTGTTGCAACTGTTCAGGTAATCCCGCAAGCATCTGTCTATGAGTACTTCTGCGAACATCATATTGATTGGGAACAAATCCTAGAATTTCTGGAGTTGGATTTAAACGTAAGTGTTTGCAATGATAGTAATACCATTCCAATAAATGTGCTGCTCCTTGAATTGATTTTGGCTCTAGCTGTACAGGGATAATAATATGTGTGCAAGCAGCTAGAGCCATTAAAGGTAAAGGGCCAAGAGTTGCTGGGCAATCAAAAATAACTACGTCCTGTGCTAGTGGATAATCTGTTAAACAGTCGGCTAAAAGGTAGGCTCCTCTTTTGTGTAGAACAAGTTCATCTGCTGTTTGGGTTAATACCATTCCCCCTTGACATACGACAACATTATTGGTGTACTGGCTCCAGCAAGGAGTTAATGGCCAAACACCATCAAATTGATCTTTGAGAACTCCTGCTAAAGTCTGTTCTGGTTCTGGTGGATTCAAACCACAAAATAACGTTAATGAGCCTTGTGGATCAAGGTCTAGTAGGGCTACATTGTACTTGCGTTTTGCTAAGTCATAAGCTAAATGAACTGAAAGTGTAGTCTTACCACTGCCTCCAGCATTGCTAATTACAGCTAGTCGAATTTGCATGGCTTCGCTTTAATTGCTATTTCCGAATCATATATTGTGACGCTGAGATCATATATCAATATATGATCCAACTAATTACTTGTCTCTTTTATTGTGTTTTCCATTCAAGATAGTTTATTAAAGAAGGTTTTACGGCAGACATCATTAAATCTAGCAAACTCCACCCAAACAACAATCAAAGCTCAAACACCCAAGTTCAAAACTAAAACAAACCCCTGATGCTAATCAGTTGAGGCAGAGTTTCTAAATGTAACTGATGGTCAATAGAGTTGACCCGAAATGTACAGGAGGCGATTAACATTATTCTTCGCAGCGAGCGCAGTGCTGCTCATGAGTCAGCACAGTCGCCCAAAGCACAGCAAGCTTCTAAACACCGTGTTGAAAGCTCAGAATATTTCAAGCGGTTTCAGTATGTGAGATTTCTAAACTGCAACAAACCAGTGAGGCGGATTATATTTTGAGTACAATAACTGCAACAGGAATACTTTGCAAATTTATGAGTGAACCTGTAGTTGGAGAAAATAATGGGCGACCTTCAATCATCTAGATTAAGGTTAAGTACCCCAACTGTAAGCAAACAGCGATTAGACTGCAAGCAAGGGAAGTACTTTCAACAACAGCGATACCTTCACCTTGGACATAAACAGTTTTCAACTAGCCAAATAATCTTTAATTTTGTCTTGCTCACGTCGTAAAGCTTTGATACCCTGCCCATAAGCAGAGCGTACCTTGGAATGACTGAGATTAAGTCTTTGTGCAACCTGTTTTGCAGTCAACTTGTTCTCGCCCGACAACCCAAACTGTAACATTAAGACTTGGCATTGATTTGGTTTCAAGGTAGCTAATAAATCCTGTAAATCTGACTGGAGAGATTCTAGAGCAACATACTCTTGTGCGGAGATTGTTTCATCGGGTAATATTTTTTGCAGTTGGTTTTCTTGCTCCTCTCCAATTTCTAATTCTAAAGAAACTAGCGGACAAAATGCGTTTAAGCATTCGGAAACTTGTTTAGGTGATGCATCAACAGCTTCAGCGATTTCTATAACAGTGGGTGTTCTTCCCAAGGTTTAAAAAAGTTCAACGTGTGCTTTTTTGATTTGCATTAATCTTTTGGTCAAATCATGGGGTAGGCGAATAGTGTGGGATTGTTCTGCAGCTGCTCTGGTAATTGGTAATTGCCTGCCGAATCCACGCCTTTTGCATAAGCAGAAAATTTATAGCCCCAATTTGGCTCGATTTGGCTCAAACTTTTCTACCGCATGAAAGTAAGCCTATTGCTCCCTCTTGAATCAGATCAAAAAATTCTAGATTACTCAAACGATACTTTTTAGCGACTGCAACCACTAATCGGAGGTTGGCAGTAATCATTAAACGTTTAGCCAGTTGGCCTTGTTCAAGGATTTGGGTTAATTCTGCTTCTGTCTTATTCACCTCGGCAGAGAGTTCAGACCCATTTGGAGAACGCTTTAGCCGTTGCACAAGAAGATTTTTTTACTGCTCAAGTGCCAGCATAGACCTTACTTTTCTTGCGTAGAAAATCTCAAAAAGCAATAGCCTCTCAAAGCGACCAATTTCTCGTAGGTAATTTCCAAGTGGATCAGAGCTTTAGCTAGATATCTTGCAGGGAAATAAATTGCTAACAAAAGATTGGCACTAAAGTATAAATCAAGCTGTCAACGATGATCTAAATTAATTTTTGCTGCGTTGATAGAAAAGATTTCAAAAAAAATCATGGGGGCTATATGGGGGCTATATGTACCCCAAAGCAGTTTAGAGGCTTGAGCAAAATTTGACTCCCACATGGGGGCTATATGGGGGCTATATGGGGTACATTCGATTGAGTGAGGTTTTACCCCACTTAGCCCCCAAGAGGTTATGATAATTTTTTGACGCTGAAGAAAAAAAGAGTAGTTATTTTATTCATCTCTTCTCTGCTCCCCACTTCACCTGAACAGATAACTT
>NZ_JADEXU010000121.1 GCF_015206895.1 Nostoc sp. LEGE 12450
GAATAATACTGAGCATTTAAAAACCCAGCAGGAGAATTTATTATTAACAAATACTGTAGAACCACTCAAAGATGTCATTGACTTCACGCACAGCCAACCAAACTTGGTAGATGTTAACTCTTCTATTGTAAGCACTACAGACAATCTGAGCATCCAAACAGTTGAAACTGTCTCCAGATTAGAAGAGCCACAAGTAGATTTACATCTGATGGAACGTGCGATTGCTGCTAGTAGTAATGGGATTATTTTGACAGATCCCAATCAACCAGATAATCCCATCATTTATGTTAATCCAGCATTTGAGTCGATCACAGGCTACTGTGCCAGTGAAGTAATTGGACGAAATTGCCGCTTTTTGCAAGGAAACGATTCAGAGCAATTAGCCCTTCAGGAATTGCGTAATGCTATTCAAGAACGAAGAGAATGTCATGTCATTTTACGGAATTACCGCAAGGATAATATACCGTTTTGGCATGAACTCTACTTAGCTCCGGTGTTTGACAATTCTGGCTATTTGACTAATTTTATTGGTATCCAAACTGATATTACTCACCATTTACAAGCTCTTGAAGCATTACGAAAGCAAGAAGAACAGTATCGCCGCATTGTACAAACAGCAACTGAAGGAATTTGGGTACTCGATAGAGACAATCGTACTACTTTTGTTAACCAACAGATGGCAACAATGTTGGGTTACACCATTGAAGAAATGATGGGTGCAACGCTGTTTTCTTTTATGGATTCAGAAGGGCTGGAGATTGCCAATGCTTACCTTTTACGTCGTCATCAAGGGGTTCACGAAGCCCATGATTTCAAATTTCGCTGTCAGGATGGTTCAGACCTCTGGGTAATTATTTCTTGTGCCCCGTTATTAGACGACCAGGGAAATTATGCTGGAGTCCTGGGGATGGTTACTAACATCACTGACCGGAAACTAGCAGAAGCTGCACTCCAAGAAAGCAAACAACGTTTGGATGGAATTTTATGTTCTCTTGAAGATGTGATTTGGTCAATTTCTGCTGATACTTTTGAAACCCTTTATCTCAACCCCTCTGCCCTGAAAGTTTATGGTTATTCCGTATCAGAATTTTTTGATAACTCTAATCTTTGGTTTGAAGTCATTCACCCAGAAGATCAGCAACTAGTTTATGCTGCCATTCAACCATTATTCTTAACTGACAAGCAAGAACTAGAATACCGAATTGTCAGACCTGATGGGCAGGTACGCTGGCTGTTGAACCGAAGCCATTTAATTTATGACGCTTGTGGTCAGCCGATTCGTATCGATGGAATTGCAACAGATATCACTGAACGCAAACTTCTTGAAGAAAAGTTAGTTCATAATGCTTTTTATGATGCTCTGACTGGACTGCCCAATCGGATTTTATTTATAAACAAGCTAGAACAAGCGATTAAAGAGATAAAAAGTAATCCAGATAATTTATTTGCTGTCCTATTCCTTGACCTGGACCGTTTCAAAGTCGTTAACGATAGCTTAGGACACTTAGTTGGCGACCAACTATTGGTAACACTTGCTCAACGTTTACAACAGTGCCTCCAGCCTGGCAATACTGTTGCTCGCTTAGGTGGAGACGAGTTTACCATTTTACTTTCCCATATTCAAAGTATTGAAGATGCTACATACATCGCAGAAAATATACATCAGGCATTAAAGTCGCCCTTTAACTTGTGCGGATATGAAGTATTTATGACTGCTAGCATTGGTATTGCTTTAGGTACAAACAAATACACTCAACCTGCGGATTTACTTCGAGATGCCGATACTGCCCTTTACCGTGCTAAAGAGCAGAGTCAAGCTGGGCATATAGTATTTGATACTACTATGCATCATCGGGCAGTAACGCTGTTGCAGTTAGAAACTGACTTGCGCTGGGCAATTGAACGACAGGAGTTGTGCCTTTACTACCAGCCAATTATTTGTATGAAAACTGGAACAATTACAGGATTTGAAGCGCTCGTTCGCTGGCAACATCCAGAACGTGGACTCATTTCTCCAGCCGAGTTTATTCCTATAGCAGAAGAAACTGGACTAATTATCTCAATTGGTCACTGGGTACTAACTGAGTCTTGTCAGCAATTGCGGCAGTGGCAACTACAATTTCCTGCCATCAAATCCTTGACCATCAATGTTAACCTTTCTGGTAAACAGTTTTCTCAACCCGATCTAATTGAACAAATCAGCCAAATTCTCCAAGATACTAGTCTTAACCCTAGCAACTTAAAGTTAGAAATCACTGAAACTGCAATTATTGCCTTTCCTGAAAAGGCAACCTCCGTCCTTAAGCAACTTAAGGCTTTTGGTTTGCAATTATGTATTGATGATTTTGGGACAGGTTATTCATCTCTAGCTTATTTGCATAATTTTCCCATTGATGTTCTCAAGATTGACCGCTCTTTTGTCAATCGAATTGATAGCGATACTGAACAATTCGCTATTGTTCGAGCTATTGTTACTTTAGCTGATAACTTAGGAATGAGTATCGTTGCTGAAGGGGTAGAAACAATTGACCAATTAGTACAACTTAAATTGCTACAATGCCAACAAGCACAAGGTTACTTATTTTCAAAGCCCTTGGCTCAAGAACAAGCAAGAACGTTACTAGCTTCTGAGCAATCCTTTTTTGGCGCATAAAAGCATACGATTAACTCAGAGAAAATAAATGCTAGTATTCAGAAGAGTGACTTGCTCCTGATCGGAATCTGGATCTGAAACTCTGTTCCTTGAAGTGGTTGTGTAATACAGTTTAACTGACCACCATGCTTGTCTACAATTTGATAACAAATTGACATTCCTAAACCTGTACCTGAACCAACAGGTTTAGTTGTAAAGAAAGGGTCAAAGATTTTTTGCCTGACTTTTTCTGTCATCCCACAGCCATTGTCAATCACTCGAATCATTACTTGACTACTATCTAAAACTTCAGTAACAATGCGGATTTGAGGATTGTGATTTGTTGATTGTTTATTTCCAGTCCAAATAATATTGCTCTCTGGTAACGGGCAACCGATTATTGACTCTCTCAAAGTATCAATGGCATTAGTTAAAAGGTTCAAAAAGACCTGATTAAGTTGCCCAGGGTAACAATCGACTTGAGGGAGTTCCCCATATTCTTTAATAACTTCAATATCTTGATATTTTCCTTGGCCTTTTAATTGATTCCCTAAAATTAAGAGAGTACTATTAATACCTTCGTGTAAATCAACTTTTTTAATCTCGGCTTCATCTAGCCTCGAAAAATTCCGTAACGATAAAACAATCTCGCAAATGCGTTCAGATCCTACTTTTATTGAAGATAATATTTTTGGTAAATCTTCTCTAACAAAGTCGAATTCTATCGTCTCAGATAAAATCTGAATTTTCGATAGGGTTTGTGGGTAGCATTCTTGATAAAGTGAGATTAATTTAAACAAATTTTCAGTATATTCATTGGCAATGGCGATATTACCATAAATGAAACTAACAGGGTTGTTAATTTCATGGGCAATGCCTGCAACTAACTGCCCTAAAGAGGACATTTTTTCAGTTTGAATAAGTTGAGTTTGTGTATCTGCAAGGTCTTTGAGAGTAAGTTTTAGTTGAGTGTTAGCTGCTTCTAGTTGCGCTGGACTTGGCAAAGCTAGCGCCTGGGGAATTATCGGCACTAATGTAAAAGCTGTATAAACCGATATCAAAGCAGTCAAAGCTTTTATAAAACCAGATAGCCAATAAGTTGGATGCCAAAGCGTCCAAATTTCCATTATATGGGTTGTACCGCAAAAGATAATGAAAGCTCCAAATAATAAAAGTATTGATTTAAAAGGCAAATCCTCACGCTTGCGGACAAAGTAAACAAGCGCTATGGGAATAGAGAAATAGGCAAGAGCAATTAAAGAATCTGATATAATATGTAGCCACACTAACCCTGTCTTCCAAAGGTAACAATGTCCATGTGGAATAAATAAGTTATCTGTAAAAACTTTTTGTAATATTTCCAGCATATTTTAATTTTATCTAATAAATAAATTTCAAAAAACATTAACAACAAATTATACATTCTAAATATAAAATTGTCTCTTATAGTAAAAAGAAGCAGTAAATAATTCAATTATTGCTAGTCCCAATTATCCCAAAATAATGGAGATATTTTTTTGCAATACTCTTCATGGCTTTTATATACAAATTAATCTGCTCTGTAAAACTTACATAGAGATAGAACTTTCTCTTGTTTACAACCTTAATCCCTGCAAGTAAATCTATTAGTATTACCTATGTTAATTTGAGATATTTGAGATAATGCAGTTTCGACCTGCTGATTTTGCTTGGTAAAGTGCTTTATCTGCCTTTATAATCAAATCTGAAGTTGAGGATTTCCAAGTAGGGATAATAGTTGCCACTCCCAGACTCATAGTGACATACTGATTGATGGCAGACCCGTCATGAATAATTTGTAAATCTCTGACTTGAGCTTGCAGGCTATTGCCAACGTGAACTGCACCAGCCTGATCAGTATTCGGTAAAATTAGAGAAAATTCTTCCCCACCATAACGCGCTACTAAATCTTGAGCTTTTTGGGCTTGGTATTTTAAGGCAATAGCTACCTTTTGTAAGCAGGTATCTCCCAGAGGATGACCATATTTATCGTTATAAGATTTAAAAAAGTCGATGTCGCATAAAATCAACGATAGAGGAGATTGCTCCTGCGCTAAATTAATCCACTGGCTGTTAAGATAATCATCAAAGCAGCGACGATTAGCCAAACCAGTTAAACTATCCATATTAGCTAGTTGCAGCAAAGTTTGATTTGCAGCTTGTACTTGTTTTTGAAACTGTACTTGCTTAAGCAATTGCCGTAATCGTTGACGCAATATAATTGGTTGAATTGGCTTTGTAATATAATCTGTTGCTCCAGCATCAAAAGCACGATTTATTGAATCTTCGTCATCCAAACTAGTGAGCATTAATATAGGTGTATATCCCCATACTTTTGAAATCATAGTATTGCCCATAGTTAAGCCGATATCAAAAGCTGTCAGTCCTGATATGAAATCATTCCTGGCAATTTGGAGCAACTGCTCACAGCAGGTAAAGCCATCCATCACAGGCATAACAGCATCTAGTAAAACAATATCAGGCTTGACATTCTGGTAAGCAGTTAAACACTGTTGACCATCAGAAACTTCAATCACTCGATATCCTTCATCTTCCATAACTTTACGCAGCAAGAATCGCATAGTCTTGTCATCATCGACTACTAGAATTACAGGAGTTTGCTTAAAAACAGGAAATGAGTTTATAGCTGACATGAGTCGCGTGAAAACAAGTTTCTTTGGCTGATGGTGTTAAAATATACCGTGTTCTTAGTGAAATCATACTAATTCAACGCAAGAAGCAGCAGAATGCAGGAATGCCGTCTTTTAGGATTTAAATCTGTACCAATCACTACAGTCTACAACTGCTAATATCTTTCGTTTTAGGGTGCTATTCTGCTATCAGCTTCAAACTATTTGTACCCTTAGTGATCTAACTTCTGCAACAAAGTTTCAATCTTGTGCATAGCCAGCAGCGTCATTGCGTGTCCATTTTCCAACCGATTTGCGATGAGAAAATGGACACGCAATGACGCTGCAAACTTTTCCTGTATTAATAAGCTAGTACAAATACGGAGTTCTCGGATGAGCTTGCCAACTTCTGGTTGGTTGATAATCAAAGGTTTTTTGATGGACATCTAGCTCATATCCTACTACTTTATGTGATAATTGACATATATATCATTACATTCTAATCGCATGGAACCTAATTGTAGGTTCGAGAATATACCTAAAAATTTATTTTGTTGCATTCAACTCCGTAATTTGACATAGCGACAAATAATAAGTCACTGTACATTTTCAGATTTCCAATATTTTGTTAAAAAAGATATGACTAATGTATGGCATTGATGGGGGATTCTGAAGATTAAATTCTGAATTCCATATTCTAGCTTTTTTCTATTTATTTTAAAAAGTCTTCAGTTTAATACTAAAGCAACCAATATTTACGAGAGATAAGTAAATTGTCTCTCGTATTTTTCTAGAATGAGTAATTACATCTGCTTTCTCAACTTACTTTTCAAGAGAGGCACAGCCGCTACTAAAAATGCGATCGCGCTTGTAGATTCAGGTACTTCAACGACTTTTGCATCAATTCGTGCAGTTCCACCTACCTGACCTAGCAAGCTAGAGTCGCCAAGTATAGTAGCAAAATCGGAAGTAAACAGTAATTTAACGTCAGCGATAATTAAATTTTTGCCATCAAATTCCATGTTGCCTGGAGCGCTCAAATCAAACAAAATTTTATTCAGAGAAACTGTGTCTTTTAAAAAAAGCCCACTGGCATTGTTGATAGCACGTGTCGGATCATAGCCAACAGAAAAGTTTCCAATAGTAATTTCTTTATTGAATGTAACAGTACCAGTGTGTTGAATTGTACCTGAAAGCTGAGAAAACCCGCCCACGTCGCTGAATGTAAAATTGGTAGTTGGGGATATACCAAAGCCAACTATAAAATCACTGTTAATTGGCGTAACTGTATTATTGCTGCCTGTCAGATTTAGACCGATATTGCTAAGAAAAGTTAGATCATGATAAACGCTAGTGACTCCAGACTGTATTTGATATTTTGCAGCTTCTGCCTGTAGAGGCGCAATTGATATAAAAGCTGCTGTCGTACAGCCAAAAATTGATGCCCACTGAGAAAAACTCATAAATACGCCTTATCTTACACAAGTAATCATATAAAACATCAATATTTTTTTATTTAAAGTTTCAATTTTAATTCGGTAAAGTTTCGATATTTATTACTCTCTTAAGTAGACATCTCCAAAATAGTATCGTTCTGTGATAAAAGAACATTAAAGAGTGATTTTGGCACAGGAGCATGAGCAATATACTGAATTACATTGAAGAGAATCCTAAACAAACACAAAGGTTAATAGGACTGGAATATGAACAGTTACAACAATTAATCCTAAATGCGGAACGTTTATATTATGAAAAACAAGCTTCACTAGAATCTAAGAAAGTTAGAATTATTGCTGGAGGAGGAGGTCGTAAACCAAAATTATCTATTCCTGAACAAATTATTTTAACTTTAGTGTATCTCCGGCATCTGCCAACCTTCCAGCTTCTAGGTATTCAGTTTGAAGTAAGCGAGTCTACAGCCAACGATACATTTAACTATTGGTTGCCTAACTTGCGAGAATTACTGCCATCTAGTTTGCTTGAACAAGTAAAAAAAAACGCTTCTGACTATGAAGTAGTAAAAGAAATACTCACAGAATATGAATTAATAGTAGACAGCTATGAACAAGTCAGGGAAAGACCTGGAGACAATGATGAACAAAAGAAATATTTTTCAGGTAAGAAGAGTAATCATACATTTAAAACTCAAATGATTATTTTACCTGGCGCTAGTGATATCGTTGATGTAGTGGCAGGTGAACCTGGTCCGAAAAGCGATATAACAATGTTTAGAGAATATCGCTCAGATTTTGATGCCAAACAAAGATTTAAAGGAGATAAAGCATATCTTGGAGAAGATTTAATTACAACTCCAATTAAGAAACCAAGAAATCGAGAACTAACAACTGAACAGAAAGAACAAAACAAAATATTTTCATCTAAACGAATCTTTATTGAACATCGAATTCGGTCAGTCAAAATCTTTCGAGTTGTCTAAGAAAGATTTAGGTTAAATACCCGCAAATATGAGCAAGTAATTTTGACGATTTGTGGACTAGTAAGGTTACGAATTCGAGCGCTAATATTACCATTAGAGATATCGCCTATATTATCAGGTTTAAATTACCGCATATAACTGGATATTTTGGACTAGTTATCAACAGCAAATATCTCAAAGTCTTATTTTATCGTACAGACTAGCTAATTTAAGATGATTGCATTTACGGGCTACAGCCTAGCGACACAAAGGCTTGGACTGTTTTCGGAGATGTCTAGTAGGCGAAAAGCAAATATTGACCCTGGTAATGCAACCATGTTTCGGCTCAAATCAGGCGAAACCCTTAAAAACTGTATATTTTATTCTCTGGAAGTCCCTAGCCAATTGGCAACGCGAGCGAGCGCTCATACGGAACTGCGAGCGCTCCTCTACTGGATAAACTGACCATCACTTCTATTATTGAAACTGCGGCCGCATATTTTTATGCAATTTTCGCAGAGATGATAAAGGTAAAAGTGCCGCCGCGCCCGTGCCAAATCCTGAAATGTAGTCACATGAGGCGATTGTTGCGAGGGCAAATGTACGACCGGAGCGGATGCAGAAACTCAAAGTGGCGGCGAATTGGGGGCAGAATCTGAGGTTTGAATTTTTGCTCTCGTGCTGGAATGATGACCCTGCCTTACAGACTGTGATCAAGAAATTGCTGGCGAAATATCCACAGTGGGAGATTGCGATTGTTGATGGGGTGTTGGTTGATTGAAAACTCAATTAATCAGTAGTGGGATTACTGAAGATTTTTCCCGCATACATAATATAAGTTAATTAATACGTTAATTTTGAAGGATAATCAGCTAGTGGATAACGCTCTGTTTAATTACGCCTATCTACTTAAAATTATATTTTGATAAATAATCTCTCAATCTCATTAACAGCTAGAGGTTTAAAAAAGAAATAACCTTGACCAAATTCACATCCTAGCTTTTGTAACCATTGAAGCTGCTGTTGTGTTTCAATTCCTTCTGCAATTACTGCTAATTCAAGTTGATTGCTTAGTGTAATAATAGTTTCAACGACTTGATAATTTCGACTTCCCTCTTGCATTTGATTAACAAAGGAACGATCTATTTTTAAAGTATCAGCAGGTAATCGATGAAGATAATTCAGCGATGAATATCCAGTCCCAAAATCATCAATACTGATTTGAATTCCTAATGCTTTCAACTGCTCTAATATCTTGATAGTCTCAATGATATTATCAATAAGCATACTCTCAGTAATTTCTAGAGTTAGGCTGTTACCATTTAAGCCTGTCAAAGCTAAAGTCCGTTCCACATCCTTAACTAAAGTGGCTTTGCGAAGGTCTTGAACAGAGAGATTAACACTAACTTTCAATGAAAATTGACCAGATAACTGAGTTTGCCATATCGCAAGTTGCTGACAAGCAGTGTAGAGCATCCAGCTATCAAGAGGAACAATCAGCCCTGTTTCTTCAGCGATGGGAACAAATTCAGAGGGAGGAACTAGTCCACGAGTGGGGTGTTGCCAGCGTACTAAAGCTTCAAACCCAATAACATGGTTTCTATTTAGATCGATAATTGGTTGATAGTATATAATAAATTCTTCTCGTTCGATAGCCTTACGCAGGTCATTTTCTAAATTGAGCCGTTTAAGTACTTGAGTGTGCATCTCAACATCAAAGATTCTATAGCAGTTTTTACCTTGACTCTTGGCTCGATACATGGCAATATCCGAATCTCGAATCAAATCAGAGGCTTGAAGATAATTTTTGGTTCCTAAAACAATACCGATGCTGGTGGTAATAAAGACTTCATATCTATTGACTATTAATGGAGCTTGAAATTCTACTAATATACGTTCAGCAACATCAACGGCTTCTTCAATACTTCCGATGTCTTCAAGCAAGATCACAAATTCATCACCACCCAGCCGGGCCGCTAAATCTACAGAGCGAATCTGGGATTTTAGTTTCTGAGCAATAACTGTTAGTAGTTCATCGCCTGTTAAATGCCCTAAGCTGTCATTGATGATTTTGAACCGATCCATGTCGAGAAACAAAACCGCGAAGTAATATGTTTCTATGCGGTTAGCTTTATCAAGGGCTAATTCTAGCCGCTTCATCAGTAGGTTACGGTTTGGTAAGTCAGTTAGAGCATCATGTAAGGCATTATAAACTAGCTGTTCTTCTGCGTTTTGGCGATCACGCAGTACAGCAATATGTTCGCTAATATCGGTGATTGTGCCAACATATCCCGTGATTTCTCCTGCTGAATCGTACTCTGCAACAGCTTGTCCAAATACCCAAGTCACCGTGTCATCAGGCTTTTGAAATCGATACTCTAGTTGGAAAGGACTATTTTCTCGAATTGTAGAATACCACTTGTTTAAAACTTTTTCTCGTTCATCGGTATGAATTCCTTTAATCCATCCAGTTTCGGCTGCTTCTTCAGGAGTTAGTCCGGTAAGAGAACACCAGCGTTTATTAACGTAAAAACAGTTTCCTTGAGCATCGGTTCGGAAAATACCGACTGGAACGGCGGCGGCCAAAGAAGCATATCGTTGTTCGCTTTGCCGCAGATGCGCTTCTGTTTTTTGCCGTTCTGCAAGTTCAGTTTCCAGATGTTGATAAGCAGTAGCTTGTTGAATTGCGATCGCCATCTGGGTCGAAAGCTGTTGCACGAAAGCAATTTCTTCCGTTTCCCACTGTCGAGGAGCAAAGCTTTCAACCACGTTCAGTAATCCCCACAGGTTGTTACCTTGGATAATTGGAACCAAAATTTTTGCTCTAGTCTGTAAACTTTCTAGTAGTTCTCGATGACAATCACTCATCTGTGTTGTGTAAATATCAGACACAACTCGAATTTTTTCGTGGCGATATAAATCAAACAAATCAGTAGTATAACAGCTATCGTAAACCTGTTTACCTAGATAAGAAACATGATCATTGCTTACCGAATCTGCGACGACAACCATGCTCCGGTCAAGTTGAAACTGTAAAATCATCGCGCGATCACATTTTAAAAGCGATCGCACTTCAATAACTGTTGTGTTGAGAATATCCTGTAGGTTGAGCGAAGAGCGAACTTGAGTAGCAATAGTTGCAATTAATTTTTCTCGCTCTGCTTTTGCTTTGAGTGTAGCTGTACGCTGTTGAACTTCTTGCTCTAATTCGGCGTTGCGATTTTGGAGTAGTGCTAATTTCTCTGCTTCTAAGCGATTCACATGATATTCCAAAACTCCAACTAAATTAGTTAACTCGACTGGATTAAGTACTTTTAAAATACTACTCTGAGTTAGTATCCCCAATAACTCTCCTTGAGTTCCAATAACTACTATCCGCTTGACTAAGTATTGCCGCATTGCCTCTTGAACTCTCCACAAAGAGTACTCAGGGCTGACTGAGAAAACAGGCGTACTCATCACAACCTGCGCCTGAAGGTCTTCAAAATTCAGTTCCAATGCTTGAAATTGAACAATATCTCGCTCTGTGACAATGCCAATCGGTATTTGTATAAGTTGACCTTGTGCCATTCGTTCTTTCACAAGCACCACCGAACTTACCCGATTTTCTGCCATCAGTCCAGTTATAGCTAGCATCGAAACATTTGGTGCAGCAGAAATCACTTCAGAAGTCATCACATCTTGTGCTAGACGCAGGTGCAGCAAGTCTATTGGACGCGACAATTGCTGCAAGCTCTCATGAGTCAATAGTCCAACGATTTCGTCTTGCTCATTGAGTAGAGGCAAGTGGCGAATGCGATATTGCTGAAGTAGATTGACAGCTAAGAAAAGATCGGTAAATGCAGATTGGTGTAAGGAAATGACTGGATGTGCCATTACATCACCAATTGCCAGATTTTCTAGTGTTCGTCTCTGAGAACTAAGGCGAACCACGTCTCGTTCAGTAAAAATCCCTAACAACTGATTCCCTTCAACAATCAACACGCAGCTTGAACGCACCTCAAGCTGCCGCGCTTCAATTTGAATATTTGCTTCTCTTGCAGATGAACACACACTATGACTACCACTCATCTGAGCAACTGCCGCCATCACAGATGTACTTGGTGAAACAATCAGTGGATTGCGAATAATCGCTGACTCCAAATCAAGCGATGTCAAAGCAGTGGAAGATATGAACATTCTTACAAGGATATTTAAAATTTTTCAACTGGTATTTTTATGATGCCCAGATCGCACTCGCTAAATTAAGCGTCATTTAAATTGCATCATTTTCATGGTCAGGACTTACGCAACTGGCACAGTGCGATCGCTAATCAACTACAGGGGCAAGTAGAGCAAGGTTATTTTGTAACGTTTACGGCTGAAAACTCAGTTTTAGGTGAGGAAGTCAAAACCGTTTATCGCCAACATCTGTTGAGCTTGGGTTGTTGGTGTGCCTCAAACCCCAAGATATGATTTCAGCCTCCCATCTGATTGAAGACCGCAACAAAATGGGCAAAATTCTGCTCAAGATTTAATCTGATTGTCGAAGTATACATCAATAGAGAGCTAGAGAAGGGTATCTTCTAGGGTATCAAGATAGGTTTGTAATGGCTTAGATATAAAAACAAATCCTATGTCAACTTGGTTTTGAGAGTAATATTTGTAGGTTTTAGTTATAAATTTAACGTGCCGTTCTGGTGAAAGCCCAGCTTGGCCTGCTTCTACTATGTATTCTTCCATGATGTCGCTGTGATCCGCGTCAATGTCGCCACGAGCAAAAACACAGATCATATCTGTTTCTTTTTCTAATTTTTCTTTTCCTGTACTGGCAAATATGTACTCGATTCTGTTAACAATATTGCGGCAGTCAGTACGAAGATTCTTTAGCTGTATTGTGTTTTCCTCTGTGCAGTCTGCTCCAGATTTGCTTTCCAGCGCGATTTTATCTTGGAGGGTAAACAATTTATTCTTGACTTCTTCGAGCCGCCACGATAAGTCTTCAATCGATTCTGTTGAATAATCCATGTTTTTATTTTAGCTCAAACCTTCAATCCATTGCTGGGAGCAGATTGCTACCCCCTGCCGCCGTTTCATCAAGGGTGGGTTTAAGTTGTGGTTGCTCTGTCGGTTGATGGACTTCATACTTCCCGGTACGACGTATAGAGGGAAGAACATCTTCGTATAACCACTGCTGGAATGGCACGGTAATCGGACTGTCAGAGCGTTCAATCAAATAAGACAGCCCTGGTTCATAAAGGGTTGCCATTTTCTGCTTTCCGCCAGGGGTCATAATTGGTTTATGATCCTTCCATCCAGCAGGAACTTTGCCCAGATAGTTGGAGTAATTACGCGAGTCTGCTTGGGGATACAAAATAGCGACAATATCAGCAGCTACCCACTCAAGTTTTTCTGGTGTGCCGATGAATCGGACTTGTTGAGACTCAAACACGAAAACTGATAGGTCTGACATAAATTCAACTTTCCTTAATTGTTACCCAGTCAGATAAAACAGCGATACAGCAAGCGGTCAATGTTGGCCTTCTCAAGGTCTTACTTTCATGTTTAGCGATGTAACCACCCTCTAATTCGTTTTCCTCAAAAGAAACTCCAATTACGTCAAAAAGCTTATTAGCAACATCCAATGAAATAGATTTCGACCAAGACATATTTACTCCAATGAATCCAAGAGTTCAGCTAAACAATTAAAACCAATCTTCAACTACTTCGACTTATTCCCCTTTTTGAACCAACAATTTCCCAGACACCCCAGCCGTAAAACCCAACCCAATCGTCGCCACAGTAACGCTGGGCTTGATAAATAACGTCGCAATTCCAATAACTGCACCCCTTCATACAGCCATAACAGCAAACGATAATCAACTGATTTTTGGGTTTAGCTCTTTGGTCTTGAATAGATTGGTGAACGATGGCATAATCTTCAAGCTCATTGGTAATTTCTAGTAAAGAAGCACCGTACTCTTTTTCTAGGCGTTTGATAACCAGCCTGTCTGCCTTAATTGGGCTGATAGCTAATTTTTGCAATGCTGTGGTTAATTTATCACTCATTTTTAAACTTCCTATGCTCCGACATTCCAGAAAATGTTTAGAAAAAATTAAAACTTGCTGGAGAGACAAAAACGACTCTATTTTTCAAAGGTACTTGGAGAATGTGAGAATACCGGAACTTGACCGGAACTCGACCGGAACTCAACTAGAACTCAACGGTCAGTGTCACGAATATTACTGGTTAACGTTAATAACGCTAAAACCATCTTTTTCATTTCCGCACAATCGGTTAGTGCCAATCAATTGTGACAAGGCATTCCTCAAGTAAAGAACACTCTTTTTCTCTTCGCCCCACTTGCGGCTGTTTCTGATAGCGGCAAAAGAAGTTGGAGGGCTAGCAGTAGCCGCAACAATTGCCACAATCTGTTCTAAATCAGCCTCAGAAATCTTAATTTCTTCTACTTCCAGAAATTCCATTTCCTGATAAGGCTTTGAAAAAATGGACTCCAAATGATTAACTGCGTCTGATGGTGCAATCTTCTCCCCTCTGGGTATGACTGCCTTTTCATGCTGTTGAACTAATTCCGGGAAGAACTGAAGTAATGTTCTCGCTGGGTCTGGTTGCCCATTGCCTGGGTGCAAATGGGTCTTTAACCATTCGGGAATCATGCCCAGATTGCCACCGCTAACGGGTTCTCCAAAGTTGTTAGGGTTGGCTTTGAAATACTCTCCACTAGCAACATTCATTTTGCGTAGACCACCAGCGCTAACCGCTTGAGCTACACAGCCAATAAAGTTAACCGATTGCTTAAAGGTATCTGCCAGCCCAGCCGTAGCTTTACCTACCACGCTTGTCAGGTTCGAGCCATGCAACACAATGATTAATGTACCGCCACACTTGGCGAAGCGAGAAAGTAAATATTGAATCGCCCAAGTGCGATCGCTCTCCTCCAACAATGACAGCAACCGCATCGCCTCATCAATTACTAGCAGTAAATTTTTATGGGAGTAAGGTTCGCTTCCATCTAAACCCTTAAGAAATTTCAATAAATCACGAGCGACGAGTTGATCAGCCCCATCCGCATCTTGATCCGGGTATTTAAGAGCAGAGATCAAGTTGCAGGCAAAGGGGTAAACGTCCACCCCGGCTGTAAAGTATTGGGTATTCAATCCGGGGTCAAGTGCAGTTGATAATGTTGCTAAGATTGCTGCTAAGGTTCCCTTGCCACCTCGCTGAGTACCAGCGATCGCAATGACTTGAGAACTCATCATATTCTCTACTTGGAATCCACTTTTCGTTAAAGCAGCGATCAGTGCGTTTGCCCTATTAGTCAGAGGGATATTAATTATAGTCTCTGGTACAAGCCCATCAGAGGAAGATGGTTGTAACTCTGTAGGTCTAGAAAGCTCCGCAGCTTGGTTCATCTTCCCAATATCTACCTGTGGCGATTGAAACTGTTTGATATCTACGGTCGGTGGTAACTGGGCTTGAGCCTGTGCGATGGCACTTATCTCCGACCGATTCACCCGGCTGTCAATTGTCACATCCTGTAAATGGAGAGCCATGCTTTCATAAGTGGGTAGCTGACGACCCTTGAGCTTGCTAAACCAGCCAAACATCCAGCGATAAGCATAAAAACGTTTTCCTGGCTCAACTTGGGTTAAATACTGCCCGATATTTTCAAACTCAGCATGAAGAAAGGTGTACTCTTCTGCTGATTGTCGCTCTAGGAATTTAACAGTATTGGCAAGATGATCTGCTTGATAAGTCCTTCTAGCATCATAATCCCCAGCACGAGCTAGAGCGTCTATAAAATTACCACGCACAAAAGGCAAAGGCGCAATTTCTTTAGTGCGGTTGGAGTGTTCGACAACAAACCATAGCCACGCAGCACCACCGACTAAACCACCAACTAGCGCCAAAGGGTTCACCGCATAACAAACCGCTCCGATCCCAGAAGCCAACAAACCAAGTACACGGGTCATATCTGCTTCATTCTCAGATGCCCGTGCCATTTCAAATAATCCATCTTTTCTCTCTTGCAGCCATTGGGCAATATTTCCGGCTTCCAAGTGAGACAAGCTAGGATATGATTCGCGTAAATGTTCAGTTTCTTTAGTTGTAATTTTTGGGATATTGTTACTTTGCATAAAAGAAATGCCCTGAAGAGTTATTGAGTGCCGCTCGACTCAAGAGTTATTGAGCGGCGCTCACTTTAATCTTTCGTCAACCGCCAAATAGCGAACCCAATTTCACCCGCCATCATTGTGCCGATGTTAAACAAAATACAGCCCAAAATCATGAATGGGGCTGTAAATTCAAATGGGTTACGAGCCGCAAAGGTGGTGACAATATCGAACACCCAAACCGCAATCACAACCAGCCCTGCGCTAGAGCGATCGCGTGTACCTGCGGTTTTGTAATCCGCCCAGAGTTGGCCTACCAAGTCAATCTTGCCACTAGGCTTGGTTTCAAGGTCATAAACCATGTGGTCTTGAAGTTCCCGCCTAGCTGAATCTGGGTTCTTACCGCGTAGGGCGTGGGCTTCGATTACCTGAACGCCTACAGAAATTATGAATGCAAGGTAAAAAAACGGGTTGAACAATGCAAACGGTACATTTAGCCAATTCCAAGCCGGCTGAAACCAGGGTAAAACAGGGGGCCCAGTAAAGATTAATTGCCAAGTTGAATCAGCACTAATCATGGAACCGCCGATAAATAAAATCCCGCCAACTAACGCACGACCTGCACCACCGTTAGCAACAAACTGATTAACGATAGCAGCCGCAGCCCGAATGGGTAAGCCAACAATCATCACAACAGCCTTGGCACAAAAATCAATGATTTCACCAAGCGATCGCTTCTTACCTTTAGGCTTACTATCGCTGTTGCCAGTACTATTAGTTTCTGCACTTGATGAACTATTAGCCATTACTTTTTCCTCACTGGTTTGATATTTTGAACGCTTTTACAAATCCCTTTGGCTTTGTATTTCCACTTCCAAATTCCTTCTTCAATTCGTCCAATACACCTGCCCGTCGCATCAAAAACATCAACAATCTCATCATCAAGATATAGGGTTGTGTCTGGTCTGGGATTGCGTTTAGCGCTATCAAAGTAATTGGTAATTCTCAACTTGCGACTTGTGGGCATCACTCCCGCCTCATATAGAGCATCACTGGTTTTAGCCCGTTCTTCTATGCGGGAACGCTCTAATTCTTCTGTGGCTTTTAGCCGTTGAAGCTCTGCATAAGCCCCCAACTTGGGTACTAAGGGGATGATTACAGGCAATATGCAAATGCCAACACCAGCCAAAGCTAAGTACAGTTGTTTCTTATACATGAGACTGCTGTGCTATAGCGCGTTCTTAGTACAAATTTTTCCCATGTTTCACACATAAAATGAGGCGTTTCATGTTTCATGACCCTGAAACATTGATGAAACCGTTGAAACAGTTTCGTGAAACAGTGCTGTGAAACAGTTGGATGAAACACTACCCTTCATAACGCCTTTCGAGCAAGGAATTAGCTAGTGTTTCGTGTTTCATGTTTCACGTTTCACGCTGGGGGAATGCTGTTTCATGCTGTTTCACGCCCTGAAACACTGATGAAACCGTTGAAACGTTTCATGAAACAGTGCTGTGAAACAGCTTCGTGAAACAATCCCGCCCATAAAGGCTTTCGAGCAAGGAATTAGCTGGTGTTTCATGTTTCACGTTTGATGTTTCACGCGGGGGAATGCTGTTTCACGGTGTTTCACGACCCTGAAACACTGATGAAACCGTTGAAACAGTTTCATGAAACAGTTCTGTGAAACAGTTTATGAAACACTACTGCTCATCACTCTTACTTTGATGCCCGTCCCAGAAATGTCAATCCTGCACCAACAAGTAATCCCAAGGGAATAAACACCCCACTGCCGATTAATCCAGTAGCTACAATGCTACCAACGAGATATGCACTGCCACCTAAAGCGCCAACCACTGAAGTAGCAAACAATCCCGTACTGAGAATATCCATAACTTGATTTTTCCTTTGATGAGTTAATAGTTCTTGAAGTAATCGGATTTCGGCAACAGTGGCAACAGTTTCATTTTGAATTTGTAGCAATGCTACCACTGTTTTATAAGCTTCTAAAATCGGATCTGTGTCCCCATTGAACTGACTCTCTCCCGTAAGGAATTGAGTCGTACTTTGAGTTGTTCTTTTTTTCGGATCGACTCCCCCAATCTTGTTGAGGCTTCTTCTGCCAAATTAATCAAACTCTGATCTATCTCGGTAATTTGGTTATCAACTTCCAACATGGATTGTTCAGCAAAGGCATCCAATACCGTCCCCTTAGCTCCAATCAAAGATTCCATGAACAACAAAGCTCCTGTGACACCAGTTGATGCACCCAAAATCTTAGATTGCTCATTTTGAACAGCTATAGCACCAGAAATAGTCTCTTTATCAGCCGCAGTCAACTTGTATGAGGCTTGTTGAATTGCTTCGTCAGCTTTGGTGATTGTGGCTTCAGGTATATCTGCTATAGGTGATTGTTGAGGCTGTAATCTCTCACTATTGGTAATGTCTCGAAATCTAGCTAAAATCTCCTCTGGAACTTGTGAATCGACCGTCCATTTCTGCTCTGGATATTGACGGCGTAATTCATCAACTACTTTTCCTGGTACTTTGTTGAGAGCTTGTGCAAATTCTTTGACAATCATTATTTACGCTCCTAAAAACTTTTCGGGGTGATTTTTTAATTCAATTGCCACCTTCTTCAAAGAACCTTTGGCTAAAACGTAACTTCTAATTCTTTGAAGTACAGGTAAATGCCAGTTTGTCAACTTCGCTCGTCCGTTTAGCCCTCCATTATCTTCGTCCCGAAAATCCTCAAATTCTGGTAAGTACAAAGAAGCTAAGTCTAAATACTTTTGGAACTGTCTAATTCCAACTGATGGCTCCAATTTCTTGGCTGCCTCCTCTCGTGTTAACAATTCTTCAACTACACAGCTTCCTTGAATTAGCAATGGTTTCGGCTCCTAGAGTTCCGACTGAGTTCCGACTGAATTCCGATTGAGTTCCGGTTGAGTTCCGGTTGAGTTCCGATTGAATTCCGGTACTGATAATACTAATAATAAAAAAACCACCGACTGGTGGGGAGGGTTTTTCTAATGGCTTAGTGTTTAGGAAACACTAACTTCTTAATAAGTAATTATGAATCGCTCCAAAATGATTAAGTACATACGGCTTTGGTTCGACAAATCTGGAGCTATTTTCATCAGCTAACCAGTTTTTTAGCGCCTCGACTGAGTAACCTGACAAACGACTCATTTGGTAAGTCGAGAAATTATGGACTTTTTTAAATTCTTTAGGATGTATTGGCTTAATACCAATATTTTTCATACGATTGCTCCTACTATTTGTGAAGCTATTGTGGGAGTATTCCATTCTTTAACGTACCATACCGCACAAACATTTGCAAACATAACGCAAACTGCCGTACTATCTTTATATTATTTCTCTGTTATGTATGCCGAAATCAGGATTTAAAACAATCACAGTACCGGACTGGATTGTTGATGAAATTAAGAGACAGCCTGACTATAAAGGGAATCAAGCTGCCACTTTGGGGGCGCTCGTTAGGGATGGTGTTGCGGCTCGTGGCGGAGAATTGGAAAACCCAGCAATATTACTTGCACAAGTACTGAATCACTTACCTAATTGGGAGCGGCGCGAATCTTGGGAGTTAGCGCTGACTATTTTAAGTTGGTTGCAAGAAACAGAGCATGATGCTGATTGATCGGATTGATAAAATTGGTTCATGGATAATTTTGGTGCTATGCGAACAAAAGTAGAACTAATTCGCGGTCAAGATAACACGATTGTGGAAGCAGATTTAGTGGAGCTATTGCAAAAGCACGTCGATGATTATGCCAACAAGTGGAAAGAACAATTACAATTGCACGGGCAATCAGACAAATTTTGGGACTGGGATTTTAAACTGGAGTTTATCATTAATAGACAAGCAAACCGCGAAGGCTACGCGATTGAATATGAAGACGAAACTCAAGGATTAATGCTGATTGAAACCCAAATGCACGGTTCTCGTCTACAAGAGGGAAAACGCTTGGTATATGTTGACGGGATAGCTACTGCACCTTGGAATCGGGCATATATTCAACGTCCTCCGAAATTAAAAGGTGTTGGAACTGCATTTTTGGCATTTGCCAGAACACGCAGTATGGAATTAGGGTATGAAGGTAGAGTAGGATTGCATTCACTACCGGGAGTAGAAGAATTTTATGACAACCAAGGAATGATTGATGTGGGAGAAGATGAAGATTATGACGATCTAGTTTACTTTGAGTATGGAGTTCGCCGTTCTTCTGTATGAGGTAGTAAAGCTAAATGAGTCAATTATTTGATGAAGAATGCTTAAGAAAAGCTGTTGAAGCTGAGGATAAAGTTGGTGGAAATATTGGGGCTGGGTTAGATTGGGGGTCAGCATTTGGCTCCTTAATGGGTAATCTAGAACTTTTGGGACGTTTCACAACGTTGCGTATTTCTCTAAATAGAGAAGTGCGATTGCTGCTAAATAATTGGAATTTAGGTACAGCTACGAAAATTGCTGTAAAAACTGCAAGAGAAAGAATACTTGAAAAGTTTAGACTGCCGACACCAGAGGTAAGAGAATACATACTTGCTACTCTGGAAAATGATGAGCTTTATGGTGAAGAATTCATTTCTAATCGAGAAATACTGCGCGAACTTCTTGGATTGTTATTAAAACAAGAAGATTGGGAAACAATTGCAGCAGTTGCAGCAGATTCGTTAAAAAAAGAAATCATACATCAAGCTGTTGTTGAAAAAATTTCAGCGTGAGTTGAGTTTGCACTTGACAATTCATTAATTTTTGGAGTATTTGCTCTCATCTGAGAACTATTGCGCTTAGTGATGGCTAGTTTCCGCAAGCTTCTTTGATTGTGTATGAGTTGGTTTTTCCTTGGTTCTAGGCACAATAACATACCCTACTGCACCAACTCCAATCATTCCACCGCCTATGATATACATAATATTTTTAGTGAAGTATTGAGAGCCAACGTATCCAAAGGTGATTGCTAGAACTGTTGTGACGATCATTTGAGGTACTTTCATATCTAAACTGTGTTGCTTGGTTATTAAACAAAGGAAGGAAAGATTGCTGTTCTGTGTGTGGCAATTGATACTGTACTATTCATTGGTTTGTCGCTGAGGCTTTTCACCAAATGAGGCACTAGCAACAAAGCTGGAAAACCCGACAAGCATCCAGCCCAAGCAGATATGTTTTCGTATCTGCCATTCATATTGCTTGCTCTGGGAAATTGATTTTGTGTTCGCCTCAATAATCTCTAAGCCCCAACAGGAAAGTGTGCCTATCCCAAACAAGCAACTACTGGCAATAGAGGCAACTGCGATTGTGTTTAGAATGCGAACACTCAAACTCGGATTTCTTACAAGAGGCTTTTGTTGGCGGTAAGTAGGGAGCAGGGCTAATTTGTTTGTGCCTAGACGTTTAATATGCTCTTGTTGAATCAGAGGGTAAGCAATTTGTTGATTATTAGTCATTTGTCGTCAGCAGTATGTAGTTTTAATCGCATCTATATCAGTGAACGTATGATAAGCTTCCGTTATAGGTTGCACTACATTCCACAGAGGGGTATCAACTTTTCTTTGGTAATAATTTAATTCCTGAATGCTGAATTCCTCTTCACAAAGCCTTCTTTCGCTTCACCAACACTGAACGCAAGTACTGCCGACAAGCTGCTTCTCCCTTATAAATTAGAATCCGCAGCGCTTGTACTTCCTGTATCGGAGAAATACAAATTTCAGCAATGGCTGGAATCAAATTCTGTTGCTTCTGCACATAATCTTGATGCTGCTGCTCCAACACAGCAATCTTGAAGTTTAATTGTTGTATCTGCCGTAGTGCTTGCGTCAGGGACGATTCTTTGTTTTGAGAGCGATTATCTAGAGTTAACGTCATTTTCTTACTGCTCCTATGTACAACATGATTAGATTGATAAGCTGACCAATCAGGGGATGGGCATTTATCCCTTTGCCGTTTGTCTGAAACTTTTCCAATCAGGGCAAGTTTTCTCTGCTACCCCAGTAGGATGTATTGCACAAACCAGCATTGCTCCTTCGTATTTAACACCGTGGAAATTCCGACATCCTCTGCAATTCGTGGGTATTGCTTTGAGTCTTTCAATTAATATTTTGTCAATCTCTGACTCGACTTGAATTTCATGCAGGCTCTTGATAGCAAAACAAGAACCACCTAATAACAAACACGTTCCTGCAAGTACACTTCTTGCGCTTGCTCCGCTAGTTAGCCCTTTGAATACAATTGTGCCTCCTAACAATACTGCTGTTATTCCCATTACTCCAGCACAAATATTTAAGTACTTCAGTTTTGACATCGGCTTATGCAATCATGTGTCTACTTTAATCATTTTCCAGCAAGAGTTGAAACTTGTTGACTAAAATTTGTCCCGGTGAATACTGAAACTTGCTCCGATTAGAGAACTGCCCAAGAAAGCGGAAAAACTGACCAGCATTGCACCCAGGCAAATACTTTTCTGCTGCTGCCAACCAGAGATAATTATGTTGGGATTAGCATTTGTCTCAATAATCTCCAGCCCCCAGCAAGCCATTGCTCCAACTCCTGAAAAGCCAGTTAAAAGTAGAGAAACAATTGCAGTTGTTTCTATGGTGCGGTCAACGAAAATCCTGGGATTAAATCTTTTTCGAGCCCGACGAATAACTAACTTACTCTTATTATTTGAAGGTAAATATGATTGATGAGTTACTTTCTGTGTTTTCATTTCGCATCCTCCAATTCAATAAAAAACCCTGCGCCAGTATTGCTAATCTTTACTTTTCTTTGATTAACCAACATTTGAATCACACTAAGGCTAAAGTTGATACTGCACAATCGAGCGCTACCACCACAACGACGCAGGTATTGTAGGCAGAGTGAGGACTGGTCAGTAGCAATAGAATGAGTGGATTTTCTCGGCATAATATTTTTCCTATCAGTGTTATGAGAAGAAATGTTTACTTCAATTAAATTCAGGCAATTGTGCAAGCGCTCCTTCCATCCATGCTTGAATTGCTTCCATCTCAGAAACACCTCGCAGTACAGCATCGATTACGTGTTTTTGATAAGAGTTAGTAGCATGGTTTGGATGTCCAAACTTATTACCAGCCCAAGCCAAACACATAGTTTTCACTAGTTCATCAATCTGGACAGAATCAAGCTCACTCGGACTAGTCACATTTCGAGAATGCAACCACTCTTTGACTAAATCCAACGGATAATTTAAAAGTGTACGAACTTCTTTGACTCGCAAATCTTTTGGGTTGATTGATGGTGTAGTTACAGCTTGTTTTGGTTGCTGGACTCTATACTGTTGATTGTCTTTGCGGGGTCTAATATTATTCTGTGGTTGTTCTACCTTTTGAGGAGTAGTTGCGCCTTCAGCATCATTATCTTCATCAGCAGTCACCGATAAAATTGCACAAACCGCATATCGTCGTGCATAGGTCAAAGCTGCACCAAACTTTTGAGAATCACTAATTTCGGGTAGAGGATAAGTGCTGGTGATACTCTCTCCAGATTCATGAAAAATATGAGTCCGTAGTACGGTTTTACCTTCAAAGATTTCGGTCGTTTGAATTATTACTAATCCATGTTTACTGAGTCCGGGAGTGACAGCATCTAATACAGCATCTAATGTTGCATATTTGCGCTTGTAGTGAGGATTAGTACCGTCTTTTTGAATCGGATTAAACTCTGCCTTTGCTTTGATTAAAGCTTTGATTAATTCTTGCATTAGTCAATTCCAAACTCTTACCAATCATTTTCGTTGACATCACCAGACACTTTTTTGCTAGATTTAGCCTTAGCTATCTGAAACTCTAAGGCTTTTAGCACAGGCATTGCCGCTTGTTTTACCGAAGCTTTGGCTTGTTGATAGAGAAATTGGGTTATTCCATCAGCGTCTTCTCCATCTTCCACTTGCGCCCACAAAGAACAACCTAGTTCCAGTGATTCGTAGTCGCCGAGATTGAATTTTCTAGAGTAGCTAACAGATACAGTTGTAAATTTCATTTTGGTTATCAATTTTCTTTAGTAGTATCAACCATTTCAATGCTGAGTCTGTGACATAAATCTCCAGCTTTTACACCGATAATTCCTGGCTCTATTTCAGTAGATGATTCCTCAATAATTGAATGAAAGGCAGTGTCTTGATCATTGATTTCAACCTCAATTAAACCTGATTTATTCGATATAACAGTTGCCCAAGTTGGTAAAGTTTGAGGAATACTGGTTGCATAGAGTTTCATGATTTTGTCTCCTGATTGAACTTGATTTCAACGACTTTTTCTACACAACCCATCGCCTGATCCAAATAGTGCAGAACATCACCCAAGTGTGTTGCTGCCTCTGGATCAATCTTTTTCTCTGCAATCAACAAAAGCCAGTTTTCATCTTGGGCTATTGCTTGAATTTTCTGGTAGCACGAGTTGAATTCTTTCAGTATTTCTATCGGTTCCATTGATTTATCCGATGAATTGTGGTGTTCTATTTGGATAAAATTTAGGTTTGCTCCTTGCCACACAGGTGGGTCTATCCTGCCCACCCGTTTCTTTACGTTGCAACTAAATCTTTTGATACCCTTGCCACCTTCATAAATTGGTCTAGTCCAACTGCTGCATCAATCGGCTCGGCGTATCGAATCTTATCTACCGCATTCGACCAGTGCGTAATGTGCTGAAATATCACCCCAATCATGAAATCATCTGTGTAGACTCGATAAGTTCTGGGGCAAGCTCCATTGACGTAAACGAGTATATAACCAGGGATTCCGATAATCTCTGCATCGGGGTTGATTGGAGGAAGGAGAATTTTCTCTGGGGATTCATCCCAATCGGCTTGTTGAAGAGAAAATGGGCTAATCATATTTGATGTGGCATGATGATTTGGATTGTCTAAATTTCGTTTAGGTGGCGATTGCAGGTGTTTGGTCTGCGATCGCCTTTCTCACTAGCAGTACTAGGGATTTCTTACATCTGTGCGTTCGGATCTGCTGGAGGGTGCATAATTTTCAGTTCATGGTTATAGAAACCCGAATCTAAATATGTGATGTTACTTGCTGTACTATGTGCGATGATTATTGTAATTGCATATAGGTGGCGATTGCTCTTGTCTTGGGGCAGCAATCGCCCTTTCTACCTTCAGCAACTTACGCCGCTACTGCCGCTCGGACTCCCAACAGCCCAATCACTTGTTCTGCACTAGCAGCCACGCGATTGAGTCCGTACTGTCTTGGTCTGGCGTACCAACCTTGTTGATTGCACCCGACGAAGCCGACTAAACGCCCGTCCTGAAAGAGTTTTGTGCTGAATGATAGCCAGTCAACTTCGCCGTGGTACAGACCAAAAACAGTGCAAGCTTTTTCCAATTCATCGCTCAATCGTTCGTTGCGCTCCAATGGAGTTTCTGGAAGTGTCGCTTTAACCTCTGCAACTCTTTTTGCGAACCAGTCTCGGTCAAAAGGCAAGCAGCTACCGTTTATGAACCGCACCCATACCGTAATCCCGCCTTCCAACCAGATAGTACGAACAGATTCCGGTTCGACTTGAATAATCTCGCCAATGATGCGGCGGTCACGAGATGTTAGGGGGTCTTTGGTTGGCGCTACAGCTTCGGCTTGGGTTTCGAGGTGGGTGTCGAGTTCAGCTTGGGCTATCGCTTGCTCGTCTTTGAAGGGAGTATTTGCAATTATTGTTTGATTGAGTTTGAAGCTTGAGGGTGCTTGTTGTGTGTAAACGGATTGCGTCATAATAAGGATCTCCTGCCTCTACACGGGGTTAGGTTTTTACAGAGGGTGATCACAAACTTTGGACGGGGAGTGATCACCTTTTGATCTGAGAAAATAAAAGCTGATTTGTGAAATCGCTTTATTTATCCGATAAATCTAAGATACTATTTTGTTAATACTTTTGTCAATACAGTGTTAATACAACTAGGTGATGTATGTCCTGGAAGTTGATAAGCTATGTTTATACACTTGCTAATACAACTTGCTATTGATAGCGTGTAAGTTGAAAGTTATAAACAACGAGAATTGAGATGGCAGCAGACAAACAGATAATTATTAGGATCTCTGAAGACAAAAAAGAGGCTTTTATGAATAAAGCCAAAGCTAGCAATACCTCTGTATCCAAGTTGTTAATGGATTTTATT
>NZ_JADEXU010000122.1 GCF_015206895.1 Nostoc sp. LEGE 12450
CTTCTCCCCTGCTCCCCTGCTCCCCTGCTCCCCTGCTTCTTCCGGCAGCCAACGCAGAGCTTCTTCTAGATAGGGGGTTGCACCTAATGCAGTTGAAGCTAAGGTTCGAGGGGCGCTAATCCGGGCTGGAGGCAAATGAGCATATCCCGTTGGAATTGATACAGTAAAGCAACTTCCTGCTCCTATAACACTGGTTACTTTGACTGTTCCGCCATGCATTTGCACCAATTCTTGCACCAGTGATAATCCAATTCCTGACCCTTCAAAAGTTCGTCCTTGCGCCCCTTTGACGCGGTGGAATCGTTCAAAAAGATGGGGAATTTCTTCTGCTGGGATACCGATTCCTGTATCTTTGACTGCAAACTCAATATGGTCGTTTGCCCACTGCAAGCTTACCGCGATTTTTCCAGTCATCGTGAACTTGAAGGCATTCGAGAGCAGATTAAGAACAATCTTTTCCCACATTTCCCGATCTACATACACTGGTGCTGGAAGGGAAGGACAATTGACTGATAATTCCATCTCTGCGCGTTCTACTGCTGAACGAAATACACTAGCTAGTTCTGCGGTGAAAGTGGCCAGATCGGTGGGTTCATAAGAAGCTTGAACCCTTCCGGCTTCGATGCGCGAGAAATCTAGCAGGCTGTTAACCAGTTTTAGCAGGCGGAGTCCATTCCGTTGCACCATTTCTAACTGCTCTCGTTCGTTGGCTGGCAATAGGCTGGCACAATTAGCTAAGGTTTCCTCTAATGGCCCCAACATCAGGGTCAGAGGGGTACGAAACTCGTGGCTGACGTTGCTGAAAAAGACAGTTTTAGCGCGATCGAGTTCTGCCAAGGCTTCGGCGCGTTTGCGTTCTTCCTCGTAAGCTTGGGCGTTGGCAATGCTGGCTGCAATTTGAGCCGCAACTAAATCAATGAATCTTTTATAGTTATCGTCGAATAGCCTGAAGGGATTCAACCCAGCAATTAATATACCAGCTTTTCCGGTCTGACCGGATGGTGCAATTGGCACTGCGATCGCTTGATGGGGCGATCGCTCCCAAACACCACAGGGTAAGCTACTAAAAGACACTTCCAAATTAGAAATTAGTTTTGCCTGATGCGTTTCGATAACTTCCGCAAATGGCCAAACGCAATCAGAATCAAGATCGACTGTTTCAGGTGCTGCTACATGATTCTGCCCGATACGGCACGTTCCAGCTAGAAAAACTTGTTGCTGATCTGGATCAACCAGATAAATCATTGCGAAAGGCAAATCGTAAGGGTTGCTTTCCAGACAATTTGCACTTAGTGTACAGGCTTGATCGAATGTCCGCGCGTCTGCTGTCCTAGCCGCTAGTTCGCGCAAAAGTGCTAACTGACGTTCACCAATGATGCGCTGAGTATCCTCTGTATTGGCACAGATTATACCGCCTGTGTCGCCCTGGTCATTAGGAACTGGGCTATATGAAAAAGTATAATAGGTTTCTTCTGGGTAGCCGTTGCGCTCCATAATTAGCAGCAGCGCTTCGTCATAAGTACCCTCGTTCTTCAACATCGCTGATTCTGCTCGAGGGCCAACCTGATCCCATATTTCCCGCCACACACAGGAAGCTGGCTGCCCAAGTGCTTCTGGATGTTTGCCGCCAATAATAGCCTTATAAGGGTCATTATAAAGGTTTATGAGTTCTTCGCCCCACCAAACAAACATGGGTTGGCGGCAAGTCAACATAATTCGCACGGCAGTCTTTAAACTCTGTGGCCACTGCTGTGTTGGACCAAGGGAGCTTTTTGACCAGTCCCATTCTCGCATCCTAGCACCCATTTCACCCCCGCCGATAAGGAAATTTACGTCGGCGTTGCTTGCTGACGTTGACTCGTTCTTCATTAATTCCTCTCGGTTGGTCATGCGTCGGTTACAGGCTACATCTGTGGTTGTCTTTTTGTCAAATTCCCTCTAAATTAGACGTTGATACTCCTAAAGAGCCATTTTAGAGGATATACAAAGGCATATACAATTAAGGATAAGTTGCTGTTTTGGCTCTCTTCTATTGTCAGCTTTATATGACCAATATTCCAAGCTACCAAGCAAGGTCAATTCTTATTCAGAACTCACAAGGCCTACTCCTCTTATTAGAAGTCTATTTTCTTAAGAATTTAACCTCGTTCGCTTAACTCCTTGAGTAGATTACTAATTCGCTGTATTATTAAGAGATAAGGTGTCAACACATCGATTTTCCCAAGGGTTAATTGTTAGCAGAGTAACAGTAAACTCGGCAGCAAACTTTTCTTTAGACATACTTAATTCTTGCCGCAGGGCACGAATTAATTTGCCAATATTAGGTTGCCTTAGCACAAGTTGGCTTACACTATGAGCCATATATATTAAAGTTCATAAAGCACCATATATTAACAATTTTTACGACAAGATGTTCTTGTGCGTCTACTGCTCTTGAGATAGAGATTGTGAAATCAAATCAGACCATCACAATATTATCATAACTTTAATTTATCGTTTTAAGAAACAAGACTATTTGATTTTATTCTATAAGTCGCTTTATCCTAAAATCAGTAGAGATTTGAACTTTACAAGACTTACACAAACAATACTGAAAATCTTTTTTTCAGTAGGGGCAATTTATGTAAACGCATACTCTTAGGTCGAAGCAAGGTGCGAGGAGTGTCTGTCTACGACATGTTGCGCGTTTGTATAGCATCCCGCAGGGAACGTAGAGAAGCAGCTAGTTTACGAGTTCTTCAACAGACTACCCACAGTGTGTTATCCCTACAGCGTGTAGTTTTGCGTATGAGATAAAAGTAGGTGTCTTGCCAGAATTTAAATCCCAAACTAACGCTAAATTTACCAAAGAAATTTTGGTGTACCTATCTTTAAACTTTCATAAAACCAAGAAGGAGAATAGCTAAATGCTAGATCAGCAGATTGATTGTCCCAGCAGACCCAAGACAAGTGCAATGATCATGAAACTTTTCCAAATCACTCTAGTAGTCTTAGTGCTTTTAATCAACTTAGTAATTGCTTTCCCCTCTTGGGCAGAAAAAACGCCTTCTTCAAATAATAATTCTGACTATTTTCAAATAGGGCAAAAAGTCATTTGGCTTTACAAAGCTCGTGCGGATTCTAGCGATGTCCAAAGAATTCCCGCCGAAGTAGTTCAGTTAAGTTCTAAACAAGTGCAAATCAAGGTATACAAACATAACCACGAATTTGTCAATCGTTGGGTAAATCCAAATAAGCTTGAGAATGTGCAAAAAGTCAAAGAGTCAGTATTCTAAAGTTTAGCTATATGGAAGTAAACCTACTACAGCACGATGTAAATCCATTTATCATCTTAACTAACAATAGAAGTAGGGGTAATTCATGAATTACCCCTACCAACCTTAATAATTTTAAACTCTATTTATTTTTTATAGATCAAAAACACTGAACCAATTGGCCCAAGATTTTCTACATAAGTTTTCTGGTTATAATACAATCCTGGAGACATACCTCCATCAAATAAAATTCCTTCTTGAATATTACCTAAACAGTTATTGCTAGCAATGCCTTGTAAGACATTATCAAACATATCTGGCGGTAACTCTTGATTAAGTTGAGATAATTCAATCTCTGAATTAGCTTTCAAGTCATTAACTAATAGTATTACATAGCCTTGAGTAGTGATAGCTGCCAGAGAGCGATTAGTTGCATTTTTACAAGCAAATTCTCCCAAATCTTGGCAAATATCTTTAAACTTACCCTGACGATAGAATCTGCCATTACCGCCTACTAAATTGTAATTGAGAATATCGTTTTTTCTTCTACCAGCCTGGATAGTAGCCTGCCTCTGATTAGGTGTACCTCCTGATATCCCAAAGGAAGAACGCTTGTTTTTAAACGCTCCTGAATACTCTATACCACGAGAGACATTTAAACCTTGTGGCTGATTATCAGTATCTATGTAGTCGGCATTAATTGCGGCAATCGGTAGCTGTCCGTTTAATTTGGCATTCTCATCACCGATGAGTTCATGAAACTGTTTTGGAATGTATTCTTTACGCAGCTTACCTCTGGCATCTTTGGCGTAGAGTTTATGAGATAGACCAACATTAACTTTGAAATCTAATTCTGCTGATTTGGGATTAAAAATAATCACATTGTTAATACCTCTGGAATTTTTTTTACCTTGATTATTGGTTTTAAAAAAATCAATACTGAATTTAGGATTTTTGCCAGGGCAAGTTTTAGATGCTTTGGGGACTGGATTTGCTTCAATCTGTTGACAACCTGATAACAAGCTTGCACCAATTATCGAGATAAATAACAAAAATAATTTTTTGGTTGACATAATAATGCAAAAAAACCGCTACAGAATTACTATAGCGGGGAATAATTTAAAATTTCAGTCTGAAATTAATTACAACTTACTTAAGAGAACCATTCTAAAACAGCTTCTTCTTTAGTGTTAGTATTCCGAGATGGTGTCTCACGATTAAATTTCATCTGAATTGACCGAGTTTGCTCACCATCCGCAGCTACAGCCAGAATTGGATAGTCAATTAAACCATCCTGGAAGGACATTTGGAAGCGGAATGTCCCATCTGGATTTAGCTGAATTGGACGGCCGCCAATGGTTACGGTAGCGTCGGGTTCGGTTGCACCGTAAACTATCAATTCAGCATCAGCAATTAACCAGAACTGGCGCGGACGCACTGGGACGGCGGAAGCGGAGAAGCCAACACCTGACATTCCTGCACCGGAAGCGGTTAAGCCTGAGACGGTGGGAACTGCCCACATACCCACACCAGATGGGAAAATGTAGGAACTAAGGGCTTGTTCAGGACGCGCTGAACCTGGTACTTGATGCTGAGAACCGAAGATAGAACCAGCAACTCGTAGCGCTTCGGCAGATTCGGCTAAACCAAAGATTTGGTCGTAGATAGGATTGCCGTTGGTATTCACAGCATTACCATTGGTGGTAGCTGCAATCTTCTTGGCGGGGGGAACTAGTTCGTACTGAGTCTTACCGCGCAAATCTTCTTCAAAGTTGACAGTGATGAAGACATCTTCAATCCAGTCTGAAGGATAGACGGGGGGAATGTGTACTCTAGTAGAACGAGCTAGTACTAACCAGCGACCATCAGCAGCACGATAGCCGATATCTATCACATAATCGCGATCGCTAACTGGAACTGGTAGATACCATTCTCTAGCTAGTTCATCAGCAGGATATTCTTGAATGCTGTGGGGGCTTTGGTATTCGATATTGATGTCGGTAACATCATAAATCCGTAGTGCGAGTTGTTGTCCACCTTGGCGGCGTAGTTCCTCTTTATGTTCATTGGGGATATCCCAGTAAGTGTAAGCCCACTGTGGATCGCGTGGTAACAGGACAATCCGGCTTTCACCATAGCCAGAAGGCAAATCTGCGAGTCCTTCATCAACATCAGCTAGAGATCCACCTGTACGATCTTCCTGACCTAATTCAAACTTAGCAGCTTCCACGGTTTCCTGTGCCTCCAATGAACGAGATGGACTGAGCAAAGTTTTGCTTCGCTGGACTTCTAAAATTGATGCCAGCAATTGTGATTTACGCATTCGGCTATAGCGAGAGATGCTATATTCGCTGGCAACTCTTCGTAGTTGCCGTAAGGTCATCTCCTCTAGGGGCGGGCGTTCTTTTGCCATTATTTTGGCCTCCAGTAGTTTAAGCGGTAAATGATTTCCCCTGGTTAAAGAATGCTATATAAAAGGTCATCCACATCCAGATGAATTTCTTATTCCTGACTCCTGGTTTTGCCCAGTTTTAAGTTTTTTAATCTGTTTTTAAATTGAGTTAACTTCTAGGCAATTCCTGGTTATGCCAAAATTAGCATTTCTTTGGGATCGAAGAAGTTCTGTCTGTTAAGTCAATATTAACCACTAAGCATATCTAGGGATCAAGTGTTTTCTATAGCTTTTTTGACTATATTACGAATTTATAAGCTTTTCTGGGATCGCTTTGTCATGTTTTGATGACATTTGTCGTTAGCATAGTGTTGCTCGCTGGCAGAAATATCAATTTTTCATGACATTTGTTTGTGGGCTAGCCAAAAACCGCAATCTACAAAGAAAGGAGTAGGATTCAACGGAGCAGGAGGCAAGAAGGTAGGGAGCAGAGGGAAGAGGGAAATGACTCCTGCTATGGAACCGGAAGATGGGTTTGAGTCCGCTACTTCAACAAGCTGGGTTAAATTCCCATCTGAATTATCCCCCTGCTTCCTGCCCCTTCTTTGGTCGCGCGATCGCTAGGATCAGTTGACATCCTCCCAGTAATGCGAAAAAGTGAAATGAAGGGCGATCGCTCCCAGGATAAACTCAAATGACTAACCTGATTCTGGTTGTAGACGACGACAATTTTATGCGAATGCATCTGTGTAAGCAATTGACAGATGCAGGGTATCAGGTGGAAGAAGCAAGTAACGGGCTAGAGGCGATCGCTATCTATACTCGCCTCCACCCAGATATAGTACTGTTGGATATTATGATGCCGGTGATGGATGGGTTTAGTTGCTGCGCTCAACTGCAAGAACTCTCCAACGGCAAAAACACACCAGTGTTAATGATTACTGCTTTTTCCGATCAGGCAACCGTAGATAAAGCTTTTGCTGTGGGTGCAACTGACTTTATTACTAAGCCGATTCAATGGCCAATATTACATCTAAGATTGCGCCGTCTTTTGGAAGCCCGTCATGCCATGCAGGAATTACGACAGCAAGCTGCACAGGCACAATTGCGGGAAGTCCAACTCAGGATGGCATTAGATGCTGCTCGTATGGGCATTTGGAATTGGGATCTGCTGACGAACAAAATTACTTTCTCAGATAATCTAGAAGCAATTTTTGGTTTAGAGAAAGGCACTTTCAACTACACCTATGAAACTTTTCTCCACTGCATCCATCCCCACGATCGCGATTTCGTCAGGCGATCGCATCAGCAAGCTATTGAGGATAGAGCCAAATATGAAATTGAATTTCGAGTTATTTTACCCGATGGGAAAATTCGTTTTTTAGCAAACAAAGGAGTTGTCGTTGTAGATACCTCTGGTATAGCTGTGCAAATATCTGGGGTATACATGGATATCACCAAGCGCAAGCAAGCGGAGGAGGGCCTAGAAGTTCATGCTAACCAGCAAGCAATGGTGGCAGAACTAAGTCAAATTGCTCTAGCTGGTACAGATTTGACTACACTGATGAACTCATCTGTAACAATCGTCGCCCAATGTCTCAAAGTTGAGTTTTGCAAAATTTTGGAACTACTGCCAGACGATCGTGGATTGCTGCTACGCGCCGGGGTAGGTTGGCAATTTGGACTTGTAGGAAAGGCGACTGTTAGTGCGGGGATAAATTCTCAAGCTGGTTACACCCTGCTTTGCAACGAACCAGTGATTGTTGACGATTTCCGTGCCGAAATGCGATTCAATGGGCCACCACTGCTACATGAGCATCAAGTAGTGAGCGGCATTAGCGTAGTGATTCATGGCAAAGTGCGTCCTTTTGGTGTCTTTGGGGCACACACAACCAGACACCACACTTTTAGCAAAGATGACATTTCTTTTCTCCAAGCTGTTGCCAATGTTATCGCTACAGCCGTTGAGCGCCAACGGGTGGAAGACGCACTCAAAGAAAGCGAAGAACGTTGCCAGTTAGCTGTGCAGGGCAATAATGATGGCATTTGGGACTGGAACGTTAAAAATAATCAAGTGTATTTCTCTACTCGCTGGAAAGAAATGCTTGGTTACGCAGAACATGAAATTTCCAATCATTTAGACGAATGGGCAACACGAGTACATCCAGATGATATTGGATTGGTCAGACAAGCGATCGCCAATCACTTTGCTAAGATTACCCCGTTTTTTATCAGCGAACATCGAGTCCGGTGTAAAGATGACACCTATAAATGGGTTTTGGATCGCGGTCAGGCAGTGTGGGATGAAGATGGCAATGTTGTGCGGATGACAAGTTGCCATACAGATATCACCGAACGAAAACTGGCGGAAGAACAACTGCGTCAGAGCGAAGAACGTTTCCAAATAGTCGCCCATGCCACCAACGATCTTTTATGGGACTGGGATTTGCTGACTGATGAGGTGTGGTGGAATCAAGCTTTAGAAAAACTTTTGGGTTACTCGAAAGAGCAAATAACATTCACTGCTAATTGGTGGTATGAACATATACACCCAGACGACAGGCAGAGAATCGCCTCCCAAGCGCGGGCACTGATAGATAGCGGTGAACAATTCTGGTCAAATGAATACCGTTTTCGTCGCAGCGATGGTTCTTATGCCTATATGTTCGATCGCGGTTATGTCGTTCATGACCAAACAGGTAAACCAGTGCGGATGATGGGCGCGATGATGGATATAAGCGAACGGCAAGCCGTACTGCGCGATCGCGATCGTGCCCAAGCAGCATTAGAACTCCAAAATTTGCGATCGCAACTATTCGCTAATATCACCCTAAAAATTCGTCAGTCTTTACAAATCGATGAAATTATGCAAACCAGTGTCAAAGAAGTGCAAAAGCTACTGCTTGCCGACCGAGTATTAATCTTGCGCCTACAGCCAAATGACTCTTTCATAGCGGTTCAAGAGGCAATAGTTCCTGGTTTACCTGTTGTACTGGGGCAGCAAATTACCGACCCTTGCTTTCGCGATGATTATATTGAGCGGTACCGCCAAGGACGAATTAATGTCATTAACGATATCAAAGAAGCTGATATCCAACCTTGCCACGTCGAATTGTTGCAACGATTTGCTGTTAAAGCCAACCTTGTAGTCCCGATTTTCCTCAAAAATCAGCTGTGGGGGCTGCTAATTGCCCATCAATGCGCCCATCCCCGCCAGTGGACTAGCTGGGAAATTGAACTTTTGCGACAGCTAGCAGATCAAATAGGTATTGCCTCAACTCAGAGCCTCATCCTAGAACAAGAAACTCGGCAGAGGAAAGAACTCACCCGTTCTAATGAAGAACTAAAACAATTTGCATTTGTCGCCTCCCACGATTTGCAAGAACCACTACGTAAAATTAAAAGCTTTGGCGATCGGCTCAAAAGCACCTGTGGCGACACCTTAAGCGAACAAGGACGGGACTATCTAGAACGAATGCAAAATGCTGCATCAAGAATGCAGACATTAATTGAAGACTTGTTAACACTTTCACGAGTTACTACTAGAGCCCAACCTTTCGTATCAGTAAATCTGACAAAGATTGCCCAAGAAGTATTGTCTGATTTAGAAATTTATGTGCAGCAAACTGGAGGAAGTGTAGAAATAGGAGAGTTACCCACCATTCAAGCCGATCCTATACAGATGCGTCAATTGTTGCAAAACCTGATTGGTAACGCCCTCAAATTCCATCGCCCACAAATACCACCAATCATCAAAATCTATAGTAAGATATTAAACAATCAAGCAGATAACATATCCAGTAATTCTGAAGTGTGCCAAATCATCGTAGAAGATAATGGGATTGGTTTTGATGAAAAATATCTTGATCGGATTTTTAATGTTTTTCAACGTTTGCATAGTAGCATTGAATACGAAGGCACTGGCATAGGTTTAGCGATCTGCCGAAAAATAATTGAGCGTCATCATGGGCAGATCGCAGCTCAAAGCAAACCTGGGCAAGGAGCAAAATTTACAATCCTATTGTCAATTAATTCCCATTCTTGATTTTTATTCCTGGAGAGGGATTAATAATAAATCCCAAAATTAGCTTAATTGTACAATTGCCACTCGTAATTTCTAGGACTGATGTATTGTACAAAACAATTATATTAATAGGATTCGATTATTTCAGGCTATTGGCTACCACCACAGCTATTTGTTGTTAGACATCACCTTGTATTAGCAAAGAAATAAAACTTTCATATCCTAAACAAATAAATTGCATAAGTAATGATTTTTGTCAACGGAAGAGTTACCATCTATGCCAGGTTAATAACTTGATTCATAATAGTAAATCACTGCAAAGGAGACGATGTGGAGGGTCGAAAAAGAAATCTCACCATCTTAATGGCTGATGACGATGAAGACGATGGCATCCTGGTTCGTGAGGCATTGGCAGAGAGTCAAGTGCCAATTGAACTAAACATCGTGAGTAATGGTGAAGAGTTGATGGATTATTTGTACCATCGTGGTCTATATGCAAACAGAAGCAGTTTACCGTATCCTGGTTTGATTTTATTAGATTTGAATATACCGAGAATTAACGGTCTTGAGGCACTCAAAGAGATAAAATCTGACCCTCAACTGCGGCAAATTCCAGTTGTAATACTGACAACATCACGAAGAGAAGAAGATATATATAATACTTACCATTTAGGTGCGAACTCCTTCATCATTAAGCCAGCACCTTTTGCCTCATTAGTTGAGGTCATGGATACTCTAGTCAAATACTGGTTTGAAATCGTGAAACTACCACTAGAAGCAGTGGGAGATAAACATGGACAACAGCCTTATCAAAGTTTTGTTCATTGATGATGACGAAGATGACTATATTTTGACTCGTTATTGGTTCAGTGAATTTCAGGTAGCAGACTGCGAGTTGGAGTGGGTGAATAATTATGAAGCTGCAAGAAATGCGATCGCTCGCCATCAACATGACGTTTATCTTGTAGACTACCGTTTGGGACCACACAATGGACTGGAACTTTTGCGCGAAGCAATTGCCAACGGCTGTTCTTCTCCCATAATTTTACTAACTGGTCAGGGCGACTGGGAAATAGATATCGAAGCGATGAAAGCCGGAGCCGCAGATTATCTTGAAAAAAGCCAGTTGACTGCACCTTTGTTAGAGCGTTCTATCCGCTACGCCATCGAGCGCAAACAGACAGAACAGAAAATCCGTGAACAAGCCGCTTTGCTAGATGTTGCCACCGATGCAATTTTTGTGCGTGATTTAGACGATAAAATTTTATTTTGGAACAAAGCTGCTGAGAGTCTGTACGGCTGGAAAAAAGAAGAAGCGATCCATAAGAACACACGATCTCTCTGGCATGAAAAACATCCGTCTAAAGTTAAAGAAGCACTCAGTGTTTTGATGAAAAATGGCTCTTGGGAGGGCGAATTACAGCAAAAAACAAAATCAGGTAAAGAAATTATTGTCGAAAGCCGTTGGACACTAGTGCATGAATTCGGCAATAAAGCACAATCTTTCCTCGTCGTTAACACTGATATCACACAAAAAAAACAACTTGAAGCGCAATTTCTCCGCGCCCAGCGATTGGAAAGCATTGGTACTTTAGCCAGTGGTATCGCCCACGACTTAAATAATATTCTTGCGCCCATTTTGATGACCGCCCAACTGTTAGAGGCACAAGTCCATGATGAGCGTTCTCGGCGGCTGTTGCCAATATTAATTACAAACACTAAACGCGGGGCAAATTTAGTCAAGCAAGTATTATCTTTTACTCGCGGACTTGAAGGCGATCGCACAATATTGCAATTAAAGCATTTAATAATAGAAATCCAGCAAGTTATTAGAGAAACATTTCCCAAATCCATTGAAGTTTCTACTCAAATTTCGCCAAATCTTTGTACTGTATCTGGTGATGCCACTCAACTGCATCAGGTACTGATGAATTTATGTGTTAATGCTCGTGACGCTATGCCAAATGGTGGAACTTTGAAAATTTCGGCGGAAAATTTCTTAATTGATGAAAATTACGTCAAGATGCATATTGAAGCTAAAGTTGGTCATCACATTGTTATTACTGTTACTGATACAGGAATTGGGATTAAATCAGAAATATTAGATCGTATATTTGATCCATTTTTTACTACCAAAAGACTAAATAAAGGTACTGGTCTTGGTCTTTCTACAGTCCTTGGCATTATTAAAAGCCACGGCGGTTTTATCAATGTATGTAGCGAGCAGGGAAAAGGTAGCCAATTTAAGGTATATTTGCCAGCACAAGAAGCGGCGGAAACTATAGAAGAAGAAGACCAAAGACTACCTTCAGGACAAGGAGAATTAATTTTAGTTGTAGATGACGAAGCTGCCATTCGAGACGTGACAAAAACATCATTAGAAAGCCATAATTATAAAGCAATGACAGCTTGTGATGGCATTGAAGCAATAGCCTTATATGCCGAACATCGCGATGAAATATCTCTTGTATTGACTGATATGGTCATGCCGTCTATGGATGGGATAACTACTATCCGCACGCTGCGAAAAATTAACCCAGATGTCAAAATTATTGCCGTCAGCGGAATGACTTCCACTGATAAAGTTAATACAGCTTATGATATGGGTATCAAAGCCTTTTTATCCAAACCTTATACAGCTAGCCAATTATTGCAAATTATTAGCACAGTTCAAAAGATTTAGGAATTGGAAATTGGGCATGGGGCATTGGGCATCGCTAATTTATTTGTCAAACTTGAGGGTTATAATTTAGTAAATCCTAACTCCTAACTCCTAATTCCTAACTATTAAATTCCCCATGACCAAGGATGAAGTCTTAGCGGCTAATGCAGCTTTTTATCGAGCTTTTGAAAGAAAAGATATTGATATAATGAGTACCGTATGGTCTCAAGGAACTGGTAGTTTTTGTATTCATCCTGGAAGTCATATACTACAAGGTTGGAAGGAGATCCGCACCTCTTGGGAGCAGATATTTAAAAACACCGCTTATATCGAAATAAACACAGATATAATTGCTACAGAAATAGTTGATAATATTGCTTATGTTGTGCTGAGAGAAAATGTATTCCAAGTCGTTTCTGGGAGAAGACTTGAAGCACAATCAACAGCTACAAATGTATTTCACTTTCTCGGTGGAAAGTGGTATTTAGTTCATCATCATGGCAGTCCCACTTTGCGGTGAGGAATGGGGAATGGGGAGAGTTTTGCAATGACTAATGACTAATCAACTCTACTGCATCTCGTCCATCGTAATTTTGTAAGTAAACTTTCACAACTTCTTCTTTAGCAGTAGGCAACTTCTTTCCAATAAAATCTGGGTGGATTGGTAATTCTCGATGACCCCTGTCTACTAACACGGCTAAACGAATCACCTCTGGCCTACCGTAATCGTTGACTGCGTTCAAAGCAGCGCGAATTGTCCGTCCTTTAAAAATCACATCATCCACAAGTACAACCGTTTTGCCTGTAAGGTCAAAAGGAATTTCACTTTTCGTTGGAGTCCGCAATCCAATTTTGTCGAGGTCATCTCGATAAAATGTAATGTCCAAAGCGCCGACTGACACAGCTACACCTTCTAGTGTCTCAATCTGACGCGCCAACAATTCGGCTAATAACGCACCCCTGGTATAAATACCAAGAAGCACCAGTTGAGACAAATCACGCGTCCTTTCCACAATTTGAGAGGCCAGGCGAGTTAAGGTACGACGGATTTCTTCGGATGAGAGAATTTCAACTACTTTGGCAGACATAGGGAATAATAAGTTAGGAGTTAGGAGAGACGCGATTAATCGCGTCTGTACAGGAGTTAGAAGTTTTTATTCTTAACTCCTAAATTTACTTGTTTGGGAGTATTAAGAATATTGCGATCGCTATGCCTAACCATAGCAAAAAACAATATCGAGTTAGCTGCAAAGCATTTTGAATAGAAGTTGCAGTAATGGGATAAATAGCATCTCCTAGGAGTGGTTTGTACTTAGCTACCCCACGATACGAATTTGTACCTCCCATCTGCACACCCAAAAAAGCGGCATAGACACACTCACTCCAGCCAGAATTGGGACTAGGATCGTTAATTGCATCCCGACGGCAAATTCGCCAAACCTGCATTGGTTTACCCGATAACAGCGCCAGAGTTATGACTGTTAACCGACAAGGTAGCCAAGTTAAACAATCTTCCAACCGCGCACAAAACCATCCCAAATAAGTATAGGGTGATTCCCGGTAGCCCACCATTGAATCAAGGGTACTGCTGGCTTTGTATGCTAAAGCCAAGGGAGTTGGCCCCACAATTGGCACAAAGACACCAACAATTGCATAAAAAAGCGGAGCCATCACTCCATCGGTAGCATTTTCTGCAACCGTTTCTAAAACGGCTCGTAAAATTTCTGCTTGTGAGAGGTTTTGGGTATCTCGACCAACGTAATTACTTAAAATCTTTCGAGCTTTCTCCAAATCTCCTGCTATTAAAGGTTGTAAAACAGCCACTGCTGCTGCTCGCAAACTTCTACCAGCAAAGCAACTAGCTAAAAGAATGGAATCAATTGCAATTCCCAACCACGGATGAATCCATCTGGCACTTTGAATAATCAAAAAACCAACAAGACCGCTACCAATTATTAGGATAATCCCTAGCACAATTCCAGCTAGGCGTTGTGTAAAAGGATTTTTACACAATTGAAGAAAAAATTTGCTTAGGTGAGAAATTACCCACCCCATAACTTGCACTGGATGGGGCCAATCCCAAGGATCGCCAATTAAGTAATCTAAAAATGCAGCAATTATTAAAATATAGATGCTATCAGTCATAAGTCACTAGTCAAGGGTCAATCAATTTTGGATTTTGGGTTACACCTTTAGTACGCTTCCAGAGCAACTTGGATTTTGGATTGACCCCGACCACGTTAGTGTAGTGGTACAAAATCCGAGTAATTGGCTCTGATAACACAGCGTTAGCGGTAGCGTACTCTTGCGGGAAGTGCAGCATTTCGTACAGAGGAACGAGCATCTGTAGGAGCATCGGATTTGAAATTAAGGATTTTCGATTTGTTTCCCTCACGAAAGCGTTGCGGCATGAATTACCAAGTGGGGTATCAACCAAAAAATCTAAAATTCCTAGCCAATATTTAAGCTATTGAGCGGAGGTGGAGCGTCTCCGGCTCCGCTCTTGACTAAACTACAAAACTAGCTTCTTCACCAAGGGAAGCTTGCCAGCTACGAGCATCGTAATAAAGGTCTGCCAGAGTAATACTGTACAAAGCTTCTTTGAGCTTTTGGTTGAGTCTTTGCCAAAGGCTAAATGTTACCCAATCTTCAGCTTGTGTAGGTGCTGGGGTGTGATGAGGTAAATGGCTAGTCTCGCCAACTGCTTCTAAAATTTGTCCTATAGATATTTGTGCAGGCTCTCTTGCCAATTGGTATCCGCCGATGCTACCACGAATTGATTTAACTATTGATGCACGACGCATTTCTATTAGTAGTTTTTCGAGATAAGGAGCAGGGATATCTTGACGTTTAGCGATCGCTCTTACAGATACAGGCCCATATTTTGGCTGTAAACTCAAATCTAGCAACGCCTTTACACTATAGTGTCCTCTGGTAGTTAGTTTCATTTTGGCAAGCTTTATTGTTTATCCTTTGTCATTTGTCCTTTGTAAATAACCAATAACCAACGACCAATAACTAAGGATCAGTTTTACTTATCATTCTGTAACTCAATTATCATCCTCAGAAAATAAACAACCTTTTGAGCGTTAGTTTAGAAAACTTAAACAAGTATAGTTTAGCAGTGATTTACAAACTATATATATAGCGATCGGGATTGCCAGCATTATCTAAAATAGATTGTCTTGACAATATTGTTAATGGCATAACAATTGTGCATCTGAGTGTAATATACTTGGCTAGGTTGAGATAAAAACTAAAGGATTATGTTCCTATTAGCTCAACCTCAGCTAAAATAAAATCGATTCCAACACTTCAAACATTCATTTTTGATCTAAGTTGATGCCTAAACAGAAAAAAATTGAACCCCTACTCGGTGAAGAGCTGCTCAAAAAAGTCAAAGAGCTAGAGAACGAGAGCAAAGAAGACAAAGCCAAGAAGTGCGGCTACTATACCGTTACTAAAAACGGTATAGAGCGCGTCAATATGATGAAGTTCTTAAATGCCCTAATTGATGCTGAAGGGATTCAGTTGGACAGTACACCAAGTGCTAATGGGCGTGGTGGACGTAGTGCTAGCTATAGAATTAGTGTGCAATCGAATGGTAATTTACTTATAGGTTCAGCTTATACAAAACAGATGAATCTGAAACCAGGAGATGAGTTTATCATCACTTTAGGCAAAAAGCACATTCGTCTGAGACAGGTAGATCCAGAAGATCGGGAAGGTGATGAAGCCATAGAAGCTACAGCTTAATAAATGGTCATTAGTCAATTGTCATTTGTCAATCGTCATGTGTCCTTTGTAAAAATCAATGACTAATGACCAATGACCAATGACCAATGACCAATGACCAATGACTAATGACTAATGACTATATCTGTAGTGGGTAAGACTGGTAAATAGTGGCGAAGTGCCTTGCGCGTAACTGCTAAATTGCAGGTTAAGGCAATTTGCTCTTTTTCTAGTAAACCCAAAATGCGATCGGGTTTGTCTCGTGCCACCACTGGTAATTGATGTAAACCTCGAAGACTCATGCGATCTAAAGCTTCAGATAATAGTTCATCCTGCCATGCATAGAGTATTTCAGTAGTACAAATATCTATGAGAGTTTGACTGGATAAATTATCTGGAATTTCAGTTAGTGAATTCGGGTAACTTTGCCAAAGAGCAAGGGCACGATTAATATCTTCCAGAGAGAGTATACCAACTAATTGCTCGGCTGCATCAATTACTAAAGCACTCCGGGTGCGATCGCGGATCATTTCCACAGCTGCATCTAAAACTCCAAGGGTTGCAGGTAATTTTTTTGGATAGGGGTGCATAGCATCTTCTACTAGAATTTGCTGCACAATTTCCGCTTGTTCATCTTTCAATTCTGAAAGACCAATTTGTTGTAAATTAGAGTTAGAGTTAAAAGTTGGTTTAATCCTTTCTACTAGCCAAACACTCAAACCCACAGCTGCCATCAACGGTAAAACAATGCGATAGTCACGGGTTAATTCAAACAGCATTAAAATAGCCGTTAACGGCGCTCTAACACTAGCAGCTAGTACTGCTGCCATTCCTACCATTGCGTAAGCTGGAGGAGCCGCCATTTGATCGCAAATAGTCGGGAATGCCACAGCTAAAAGTTTGGCATACGCTGAACCAAAAGAAGCACCTAAAAACATGGCTGGTGCAAATAAACCGCCAATAAAACCACTACCCGCACTAATTGCAGTCATCAGTAGTTTCACCACTAACAGCACCACCAACAGGGAGAGTGGAAACTCCACATCTTGAAGCATTGCTTCTACAGTTTCATAACCCACACCCAAAATTTGTGGGAAATGCAAAGCAACTGCGCCAATTATCACACCGCCAATAATTGGATGAATTGGCTCAGGAATTCGTCCCAAAAAGGCAAAACCTCGAACCTTTCCAGCAAAGCAGGCTTTTGCTAAACGAATTAATTGAGTATAAGCCAGAGAAACAAGGCTGGCCCCTAAACCCAAGCCAAGATAAAGGGGCAATTCCAAAGGACTGCGGACTTGGTAAGCAGGTAAATCAAAAGCAGGTTGTGCCCCCAAACCAATTTGGGCAATTAATGCTGCTACCACCGCCGCTAATAGCACCACGCTCACCGCAGAAGTAGCAAAAGATGTCGCTCCCATCACCACTTCTAAGGCAAAAAATACTCCAGCAATAGGAGCATTAAATCCTGCCGCCAGTCCAGCCGCCGCGCCAGCACCCAACAGCAAACGTTGTCGCTCTTGAGATACATTGAGAATTACAGAGAACAACATCCCAAAATTTGCGCCAATTTCTACACTCGGTCCCTCTGGTCCTAAAGAAGCACCGCTCCCCAACGAAACAGATGCGGCCAGCATTTTCGTAACTGGTCGTAGTGGTCGCTTAATCTCTGTTCCCTGAGAAGCGGCGATGAGAGATGAAAGTCCAGGGCCAAAGTCTTGAGTGCGCCAGCGCATCAAGCCAACGATTAACCCACCAAGGGTGGGAACGCAGGCTAAAGTCCAAGCACCCCAGACACCGATTTGACCCATTAAATTTTCCAGCATCAACTGGTGAATCAACTGGATTAAATAGTGAAAGGTGACTACACCCATACCCGTACCACCGCCAATGAGCATGGCTAAAAACAGGACAACTGTTTCTGGGGATGGTTGAAAACGATTAATTAGGTGAGCTAAATGAGCAGAAGGTGTAGGAAATGCAGGTTGTTCCGTTACCTTCCTCAGTTGAGTGGGAGGCAGGAGAGTCATTGAGAGGCGGGGTAAATGTAAGAAAAAATTTAAATTTTTATCTGTTACTTCTCATTGTGAGCCATTATTTAGCAACCAGACAAGTAGACTTTATTTGCTTGATTTACAAAGCTTTAGCAAAAAATGTCATTGTGCAAAATTTTTGTGGGGAGAATGGTTAAATGGGAGACAATTGTTATTTGAGGATCAAAGATCCCTGGTGGGGTGCGAGTGAGCACCAACACTATTTTTTCTAGAGACAACAAAGTTTTTGTGGTCTGGGTGGACACACCTGCAAACATTAACTAGGAGTCATTCTTGCCTAAATCTAGCTATACTCGTGTTGCGACCATTGAGTCATCCTTGGTAGTAATACAATGTATGTATGATTTATGGCTGTTGTCAGACCATACTTGGAAGTCTGCTAAGTATTGATCGGAATTCAATATAGCTATTCTTATAGAGCGAGTAAATGGACTAGGCGGACGAGGTAAATGAATATACACACCTTTGATAATCATTATGTTACTTGCCCAATTTGCCAAAGAAATGCCACTCCCAAACCAGTTAAAACGCGTATGGGCTTGTTTTGCTGTCCCTATTGCCAAGAACGGCTAGTAGTTTGCCAAAGCGGTCATTATGTGCGCGATCCGTTTACTTGGAGACAACTGATGATTGCTTCGTCGCTACGTCGTCAAAGCCGACCTTTAGCTAGGATTATCAGAGATTTTGTCTTGCTTAAGCGCCCTGTGGTAGCCTTGGCTGTAGGAAGTGCCATTTTCTTTAGTGCGATCGCCCTAACTCAAGAAAAGACAAGCTACGATCGCCAAATCTCTCCTACAACAGAGAAAGTTAATCAACCAGGAAACAAATTTCAGTAAATGGATTACTTTGGTATAAATCAAATCTTACTTTGATTTTTGTAATATTATAACTAAATACTTTTATGAAACCGTGTCTTATTTACCCCAAATAGGACGCGGTTTTACATATATTTCAGCAAAAAATGCATTTTAATTTACCAAAATATTGGCGATCGCTCTCTTTTCGATTTACTGATATTAGCCTTTTCTAGCTGCTAAACGGGTATAATCTCCCAGCCATTGAGACTTTTGAACCTCAGATTTTAAGCTAAAAAGCCCCATTTCTACCAATCCAATGATGACACTTTTGCGCCATAATGATTTTCTCTGACGTGTCCTCGATATTTGTGATTGCTCAAAATAAGCTTCCATAGAAATATCTGTCAATAACTGTAAATTCAAGTTACGCATTATTTCCTGCCGAAATTTTAGATGCGCTCGTAATAGTTCTTTAGGTGCTACTCCCTGTCTAACAAAAATTATCCTCCTTGGGCGGCGTAAAAAGGCATAAAGAATAGCTTGATTAGAAGAATTATCTCTAAAACTAACTGACCATTCTTGCTCTAAAGCACTCTCAATCGCACAAAATACTAATGAACGCCCAGGTGCTTGCATAACTTCTGCAAAACAAAGATGTTCTGGATGAGAAAAAAGTCTAGTAAACATAACGGAAGATTCTGACAACAGTTCTAAGTCATTAATTTTAATAAAACCGAGAGATTCTAAAGCCTTGGTGTAGTAGTTTAAAGTCTTAATATCTATTTGAGAACGAGCTTCTAACTGTGTGGTTACAATTTTTAATTTACTAGAAATGTTGAAAATAAATAGTATTTTGATAAATATCTCAAAGAATATAAAAAATGGTAGTATTACAACAAATGTATAACAAATATCTGCCGGAATAACTTTTAGGGACAGTAAATACTGGAGTATTACTTTACCGACAAAAGCGTTCCAAATAAACCAAAAGCTAAAAGCCGATATCTGTGTAATTATTTTTGTTTTCATAGCTTGATATATTTGGGTATTAAAATGCGGCTTTCTGGTAGATAGCCTTATACATTACTATTACCAGCATCCTCAATTACTCTGTGTATGGTTCCCAAAAAATCAATACCTCAAACATTAAAAGACAAGATTTTCTACAGATACTTCCAAGCTTTTTATTCTTCTGAATAGAACCACACTTTTTTCTTTAATAAGCCGGCTTCCTCTTACCACCTTCATAGCGGGTGGGGGACTCCGACGCTCAACGCTCATAACACTCGTGATACTTGATGACTCGCTAGCGCCAAGGTAGAAGATTCGGCTTCGCTGGGCGATCGCTGCAACCCATTGAAATAATCTTGCTGAAAAACGGGAAGACTATGGTTACTCCCTAATGGGGAAATTTCCATGAAAGTCGTGAATAGAAAAATGCTGAAAAAATCTCTGCTTAACTGTTTAATTTTGCCTTTTTCTCTAGTACCTTGGCTGTGCGTGGGAACGCTTTTTGATTCCCAAGCCAATGCTTTACCAGGGCAAAGTACAGAGGAAGTAGGCACTTGGATTAAAGCACATCCTACACTCCGCCCTAGAAGTGGGGAGTTATTGTTTGTGCAAAAGACTGATACTGCTGCTCAACGATTCACTTTTCAAGCGTCGGTATTGCCCCCTGGTAGGGTGCAATTTTCTAAAGACCGTGGCACAATTCGTAGTGAGCGCATTTCCATGTATGATGCCATTAACGGCATGACATTTGCGCGTCTCCAGGAATCCTTGCGGGTGATTTATGGCTTGGAGATTTATCAAGACTACGATCGCGCCCAGGTAGTTTACCAGTATCCCAACCAAAAGGTAGTTAACTCAGCGCGTCTGGCTAAAACTCCCATTCGGGAAGCTTTAAAGGGAGAATTACGAGTAGGCGATCGCTATGTATATTGGGTGGAAATTGCTCAACCCAAGAGTGGCAAAGCTTTTACCGGGCAAATGACAGTTTTGCTTAAAACTGACTTAGATAAGTTAGAAGGTGAACTGCAAATTCGATAATGAGCATTGGGCATTGGGTATGGGGCAAAACAGTTCCGAGTCCTGTTAGCGGTAGCGGGGCGTTTAGCCCGTGAGGAGTGAAGAGTTAGGAGTTACGAATTCTCCCCCTCATCTTCCTCTGCCCCTGATTTTCCACTTAAAGGTTACTGAAATGGTGTTCTATAGTTTCCCTAGGCTGATGGGAGCTAGGGTTTGCCATATACCTGAAAAGATACTTTCAGATGCTAAGGAAATTCGTAGCAAATCTTCCTTTAGTAGTGGTGGCCAATCTATGCCAGCTTTACGCCCTGCGGCAAATAGCTGTTGTGCCTTAATGCTTAACTGATAAAGGGCTAAAGCCAGTTCTCGGTCTAGGGTTTTTGCATCTTTAAGGGCTTCAAACACCACTTTCAATGCCAACAGAATTGAAGTGATCTGACCGGGTACCGGCGGTTTCCCCTGTTTCATACGCGTTAACAGCGCATCTGGGTTTTCCTCGGTTGTGATTGTCTGATCTATGAGGAGTTTCCGAGCTGTTTCGTAATTCATGTAGTCAGTTTAGCGTACATTTTGCTTCAGCAGTAATACCTAATTAAAAAGTCATAAAATTAGCTTCTAGTTATTTATAGCAATCTCATTTGATTTGTGAAAAGATAAGCTTGAGAAAAATGATGCAGAATTTGCGATGCTATAGGTTAACCAGATAGACTTACATATAAGAATATCTTTGAAAAATATGCCCCGCTTGGAATCAGAAGCAAAATGATATCACTGAATTTACTAGAAATTGAGCGCTCAATCCGTGCCTTGTCTGTAGAAGAACAACTTTGGCTACTAGAAAGCATTGCTAGACAAATCAGAGAAAGTGAATATACAAAAGATAAATTTGCTGATGTCAAAAATCAGGAAGAAAAACTGGAATTAATGGTTGATGAGCCAAAGATTTCAACAGAAATTGCTGCGATCAATGATGAATTTGCAATTTCTGAAATTCTCTGATATGTAAAAGTAAAAATTATGAGTTTGCCAGATTTAAAAAGTCAAATATACAAGTTATAGGTGAGCGATCGCTTAGAGGATGTTTGAGAAGTTACTAGTTAAGATAACCCCTGCTCTTGAGAGCGGGGTTTTGTACTTGATGCGTAATCCTAATGACATAAATTATCCGTCTTTCAAGTCACTGCCTACTAGAGTAAGCGTAGCCCAGATTGAGCTACGTTTATTTTTATCCTGCTTTCAGTAGTGCATTCATTGTCTAATTTGTCAATTAATAAATTCTGGAATAGGACTTAGGAGCTTGCTCGGCGGTGATAATTTGTTAACCTCTTGGGTTTTTCTAGCAGCTTCGAGCAACTGGTATTGTTCCAAGCCGAAGAAGTGTAGAGTGTTAAGTGTTAAGCGTTAAATAAAAAAAATTTGAATTTGAGCCTTGGAAGAACAAAAGATAGATAATCAACGACTATTGAGTAGTGATTGTTGACTATTGACTAATGAGCATGAAATTGAGTGTTAAGCACACTGTTGATCAGTGGTTCAACAAAATAGCAAAGAATCCAGCCCTTAGTGTCACTGTGTCGGTTGCGTGGTTAATGGTGGTTGGCTGGATAGCTTTTGGGTGGAATTTGGGCAATATTGGCTTGATTGATGAGACAGAGCCACTGTTTGCCGAAGCTTCCCGCCAGATGTTTGTCACAGGTGATTGGATAACCCCATTTTTCAATGGTGAAACTCGTTTCGATAAACCTGCTTTAATTTACTGGTGTCAGGCGATCGCATATTACATTCTTGGGGTAAATGAGTGGGCAGTACGTCTTCCTTCTGCGATCGCAGCATTTGGCTTAATTTGTTTAGCTTTTTACACCGTACAGTGGTATTTGGCTAAACAAGATGAATTAGAGCAAGTTTCACGTCCTACTCGCCGCTACTTAACATCTTTTATCGCAGCAGCGCTCATGGCACTCAATCCCGAAACTATTATTTGGGCGAGAACGGGTGTCTCAGATATGCTGCTCACCGGATGTATAGCATCAGCTTTGTTATGTTTCTTTCTAGGTTACGCAGGGAAGGAAGGGAGTAGGGGGCAGGGAGCAGGGAGCAGGGAGCAAGGGGAAAATTCCTCTCCTCTGCCCCCTGCCCTATTCCCCTCTGCCTCTTATGCCCTATTCCCTAATAAGTGGTACTTGGCTTGTTATGTGTTAATTGCTGGCGCAATTTTGACTAAAGGCCCAGTGGGAATTGTCTTGCCGGGGCTAATTGTTGCCGCCTTTTTGCTTTACGTGGGAAGGTTTAGAGAGGTATTGCGGGAAATGCGCCTCTTCGTGGGTATACTGATAATTCTAGGTTTGTCAGTGCCCTGGTATGCTTTAGTAATTTGGCGCAATGGCTGGAATTATATTAATGCCTTTTTTGGTTATCACAACCTGGAACGGTTTACAGAAGTAGTTAATGGTCACTCAGCACCCTGGTACTTTTACTTTATAGTAGTGCTGCTGGGTTTTGCGCCATACTCCGTGTATTTACCAGTTTCTATAATAAGACTAAAGTTTTGGCAGCGATCGCACTGGCGATCCCTTGAACGTTTTCAGCAGTTTGGTTTATTCGCCTGGATTTGGTTTGCTAGCATCTTTGGCTTTTTCTGTATTGCTGTTACCAAATTGCCTAGTTATGTCTTGCCTTTAATGCCAGCAGCAGCGATCCTAGTGACGCTTTTATGGAGCGACTTTTTCCAGGATACAGAAGACAGACAAACATCTCCTGCTTCTTCCTCCCCCACTCCTCCCCTTTCCCCTACTTTTCTCCGAGTGAGTGGTTGGTTGAATGTAATGTTTTTATCAGTTTTAGCAACAGCGCTGTTTAACATAACCCATATATTAGGTACTGATCCAGCTATCAGTAACTTTCACGAACTAATCCAAAAATCTGGTTTACCAGTAATAGCTGGCGTAATGTGGTTGATTTGTGCAATTTTAGTTGCTGGTTTCTTACTGAGTCGCCGATGGAACTACATTATTGGAATTAATTTACTAGGGCTTGTAGCATTTATAATTTTTGTCTTAACGCCTGCTTCGTTTTTTATTGATCGAGAACGTCAATTACCCTTAAGGGAATTATCTGCCGTCATTTTACAAGCAAAACAACCAAATGAAGAATTGATCATGCTTGGCTTCAAAAAGCCTAGTGTGGTATTTTACAGCCACATTCATGTAAATTATTTAGGACTTCCTAAAGAGGCTATAGAGCATATTAAAAACCAGGCTGCTAAGGGATTACAACCTCCCTCGCTGTTGCTGTTGGCTGAACAGAAAAAGTTTTTACAAATGGAATTACAGCCAGATGATTACAAGAGTTTATCTACCAAGGGTGCTTATAACTTGGTTCGAGTTCCTTTTAAGAAAATGAAAAAAGAAAAAATAGACATATCATAACGGCAAATCACAGCTTCGCAAGTTTTATGGCTATTGGGGGAAATATAATCTAACTTCAAGAACAGATAGATGCCTATTTATGAAAATGTCATTTGCAGTCAAGCTGGGTCTAGCGATCGCAGCGCTATCTGTGGGCGTGACCAGTGCGAGTGTGTATTACTTCTACTCCACAACCTATCAGCTGATCCTGCACCAGATGACAGGGCGACTCAAAGACATTGGACATTTAGGCACATTTTTGTTTGATCCAGAAGTTCGTGAGAGCATCGTCCGCTTAAAGGCAGCTGTTGAGCGCGATTCCCAAGTCAGTGTAAGCGATATACAGCGGCTCAAGGCAGGAGAAGTACGAAGTAGTCTGAATGCCGACGCAATTCACAAGTATGAAAATACAGCAGATTTGCAGCGATTCGTTCAAATATTGCGTCGGATTAACCAGGCGAGTAAAAATAAGGTTCAACCTTGGCAGAATTATTACTCGAAGAGTTCCTTTAATATTTCTGGAGTTATGACTAGTCTGATTGTGACAACTCCAGAGTCACCCAATCGCCACGTTCTGAAGTACCTCGCTTCAATGAGTCCAGAACCAGATCCGTGGGATAATTGGCCAGGTATCCCAGTCGCAGCTTTGTATGTTCCTGTTGAATCGGTATATAAAGATGCTTTTGATGGTGAGATGCAAGTTTCAGACGGATTCTACAGCAGTAGCTTATTTACAGCATTGAGAGTCGCCATCCCGATAAAAGATCGGCATGGTAGAACAATCGCAGTTCTCGGCGTAGCATACGTGCCCGAAAGCGAGGTTAATCAGCTTCGTAACCTCCAAATCACTTGTCTGAGCTTAATTGCTGCTAGTTTAATTCTGTCAATTTTGCTAGCAGTCCTATTAGCCCGGTGGTTGAGCGGCCCAATAACTCAGCTACAGTTAGCCGCGCAAAAAGTTAGCGATCGCAACTATGATGTGATTGTCAATGTCAATAGCAACGATGAATTAGGACTGCTTGCTGGCACCTTCAATGTCATGGTAAGTGACATTCGCAATTATTTGACAACATTAGAGAAACAAAATAAAGATTTAAAGCGCCTCGATCAACTCAAAGATGAATTTTTAGCCAACACTTCCCATGAACTCCGCACACCACTTAATGGCATGATTGGCATTGCTGAGTCGATGTTAGATGGGGCAACAGGTGATTTATCAAGCGAGCAGTACTATAACCTGAAAATGCTGACTCAAAGCGGCAAACGGTTAGTCAATTTGGTCAATGATATTCTCGACTTCTCCAAACTACGCCATCAAGAACTCCATCTTAATCTCAAACCGATTAGCTTGCGGGAGATGGTTGAGGTGGTCTTGCAACTCGATCGCGCCTTAATTGGTACGAAAGATATTCAACTCCTTAATCATGTTCTAGCAGAATTTCCCCTGATTAATGCCGATGAAAATCGTCTGCAACAGATTCTGCATAACCTGATCGGCAATGCGATTAAATTCACTCCTTCTGGCACAGTGGAAGTTTTCGCCAAACTTATCGATGGAAATCAGGAGGCAGGGGGCAGGGGGCAGGAGGCAG
>NZ_JADEXU010000123.1 GCF_015206895.1 Nostoc sp. LEGE 12450
GGTTGGAACTGGGGCAGTTCCTTGGGTCGGTGGAGCTAGGGGTACATCAGGATGCTGTCGTTTCCAGTGACTCACATAGGCATTAATTAGACGATATTGGGTAATCAACTGTAGTTTTTGTTTGTCTACAGGTGACATATATCCATTATCTAGTTGAACGCTTTGAACACCGCTTTGTCCAGGAGCAAGCGCACTTCCTACCTGTGCAGCAGCTTGTCCTGCTTGAATGGTTGCTGCTGCTATGGTTGCTGCTGCTGCTCCTGATTCAGTTGCCAGACTAGCACCCCAAGCACCGATCGCACCAATTACTGGTAGAGCATTTTGTACAATTGGCTTTTGCTGAACCGCCTTGCTTACAGTTCCGTCTATTTTTTTGGCTTGAATAGACTCTTTCGTGATTGCATCAGGGCTTGCTGCTGCCTTATTACCTAGTACATCAGCTTCTGCTTCCAAAGCTTGGTCTTGCACAACTATGGAATTCCCTTCTCCAGGTAGTTTTGGGATATTAACCCGTCCCTGTCGTTGTTGTACTACATGGCTTAATTCATGTCCAATTAGAGCTTGACCAGATTGACTTTCCGGATCGTACTTTCCCTGAGCAAAATGTAAATCATTACCAGATGCGAAAGCCTGAGAACCTAGCTTTTCTGCTTGACCATCTGTATGAATTTTTACATCTGATAAATCTGCATTAAATGCTGTCTGCATCTTTGCTAGGACAGGTTCTGGAAGATTTTGTCCACCACTAGGAGTCACAACGTCGGCTCCATAAGAGGCGTTTTTTATACCACTTCCCTGAATAACTGCATTTTCTAATCTATTAATCACGCCTTCGGTGAATGCTTTTTGTGGACGTAATGACATACGACTAATGTCATGACTCAAAGGCGATTGTTTGATTGGTTCAGATTTTACTCCTTGCTTATCAGCAGACTGCACCTCTTGCAGGTCTGTTGATGACTTACTTATTGTTTGGGAGCCAAAGCCGCGTATCGGGTTCGCCAGCGTTGGAATACTTGGTGAGGCAAGGGATGGATTCAGAAAAGTGGATGTATTTGCTTTCTGATGTCCAACCGTACCGGGACGCAAAGTGGCTTGTCTTTGGACATTGCTCATCTCAACTTTCCTCCATCAATAGCCTAACTACAGCATAATGCTAAGATACAGGATACAATTTGTCTGTATCAAATCCTTATGGACTTTAGTATAAATTTCCGATTCTATACTTGATATCAATCTTGTCCATATCTATTGCCTTCCCTCATTCTCAAGCATATTTTTGAGTCAAATCATACAATTAATGATTGCGATCACGTAGTGTGCCGTAGGCGATCGCTATCGACTTAAGTGGAAAGTATTCTGTAATGCGATCGCTAATCTCACTTTTAGCTATACTAATACGACAAAAATTGCTTAAATTTTAGCGATTGTGCCACGAAGCTCGTCTTATTATCGATAATAAAAGTAACCCTTCAGCAATTTCCCATTGTACTCTATTAGTAAATCGTAACAATATTTTTAACTATGACTACGCAAACACTACCTCCACCAGAAGTTTATCAAGGTCAGTTTGGGGAATTTACAATTACTCAGAGCGATCGCACTGGCGTAATGATCTACCGCGCTGGCTTAATGGTAGCAGCAGTCAGCTTTGCTATAGGCAGCGCTTTGATTTTGTTTAACAATAACCCGACTGTTGTAACTGCACTTACACCTTTATATGCTTGTTTTAGTCTCGCTCTTGGTGTAAGTTTATTTACCATTCATATCTACATGGCATCACTGCATCGAATGTTGCAAATTTTTTGGGCGATCGGTAGTATGGCATCAATTATTCTGGCAATCTCTAGTACTGAACCTTTAGCTCTGACTGTTTACAATCAGCCTCTTACCTTATTTGGAGTTGGTTTTATCTTCGTTGCTTTGACAGGGATTTATTTTAAAGAGGCTTTTTGCTTCAATCGTTTAGAAACTAAAGTATTAACCCTAATAGTACCGCTACTTTTATTAGGACATTTGGTGGGAATTTTACCAACTCAGGGCGAAAGTGTTTTATTAGGAATTTGGGCAACGTTGTTTTTGGTATTTGCCCTGCGAAAGACAGTGCAAGCAATTCCTGCTGATATTGGAGATAAATCTGTATTTACTTACTTGGAAGAACAACGTCTAGCTAAAATTTAATGCAGGCAAAAAACCGTCGGCGTAAAAATTTTCCAAAAATCAAACTAATAAAACGCCAAGAAATGTGGACACTTACGGCTCAGGGGTGGGCGATTGCGATCGCTTTGATTGCTTATTTAATATTTTTCGTTATTACTCATGTACACTCATTTCTCGCCGTGACTTCCCCGATCAAATCAGCAGAAGTATTAGTTGTTGAAGGATGGCTACCAGATTATGCCATACAACAAGCTTTAACTGAATTTAAAAACGGTTCTTATAATCTAGTAATTACTACAGGAGGATCGATAGAAAAAGGAAATTATCTTAGCGAATACAAAAGCTTTGCAGAAGTATCAGCCGCTACCTTCGAGAAACTCGGTTTAGAATCAGAGAAGGTAGTAGCTGTTCCGACACCAAACGTAATAAAGGATCGTAGTTATGCATCTGCTGCTGAATTTTATCGCTGGCTATCCGATTCCAATTTAAAGCTACAATCAATTAATGTTTTTTCTTTGGATGTTCATACCCGCAGGAGTTGGTTGCTATTCAGAAAAATACTTACACCTAAAGTCCAAGTTGGTGCGATCGCAGCTAAAACACATGATTACGATCCAAACAAATGGTGGGTTTCTAGCCAAGGTGTGCGGACAATTCTTGATGAAGGCATCGCTTATATTTATGCGCGGTTTTTGAATTGGAAAGCCTAAAGTTACAAGGCAATAGGCAATAGGCAATAGGCAATAGGCAATAGGCAATAGGCAATAGGCAATAGGCAATAGGCAATAGGCAATAGGCAATAGGCAATAGGCAATAGGCAATAGGCAATAGGCAATAGGCAATAGGGCAGGTGTTGGACGGGGATTTAAACACCTTCCAGCACAATCGTCTCAAAGGAACGAACAAGCAACAATATCCGCATCTAACCAAAAATCTTCACTGTTTCCCGTTGCCTGTTACCTCGACCGAAGGTTGGTAATAATTCATAATGACGCTCTTTACAAGACGCTCTAAGCGTAGCTTGCTTCTCTATAAGAGTACGCAGACTCGCTACCGCTACGCTTAAAGCGTAGCTATGCCACAGGTTTTAGGTAATTCGTAATTTCGAGTTACGAATTAGGGACTTCCAAGCAAAAAATATTTAACTTAATCGGGGACTTTTGACAAGACATAAAATCATCTTATTTTTCCAGGATTTGTAATAATGCTTGTCGATAAATTTTTAGACCCTCAGCATTGAGATGGTCGCCATCACTCGTCAAATTCCCTTTAAGAACATTATTCTCATACAATGGTGCTAGTCCTGCTGCTGCAACTGGCACTTTTTCTGTTTCAGCGACTTGATTAATCAGAACATTAATTTGTTCAACTCTAGGAAGTGGGGCTGATACAGTTGGATCTAAGCTGGCTGCAACTGTTGAATAAAAAGCCGGAATTAGAAAAATCTCTTTATTTCCCATTGTTCTAACAAGTGCGATCGCCTCTTGGAGATTTTTGCTAAACAACTCATCACTAATTCCATACCAAGCATCATTCCCACCTACGGCAATAATCGCTTTTTCGCATTTAACTTTAGTAGGAATTAAACTTTTCAATTGTTCCAGTAATGAAATTGTGCTTAAGCCATTTAACCCAAAATTAAAAGTACCACTCCCAAGGGTATTACCAAGCCCAGCCGAAATAGAATCGCCAAATAAGCAACCTGAAAACTGTTTATCTTGAACGGCAAGTATTTGATATTGCAGTGCAATTTTCCCAAAAGGTGAAGAAATTACATTGTCTTTTGGTGGTGCATCAGCAGAATTAGAAGCGGAATTTGCCAGTCCAACTAGCTTCGAAATTTTTGACACATCAACAACTAGTTGATTACTAGGATATGCTTCTAGAAAACTGATTAATCCTAGACCATCTGGTGATTTTGCTCCTATGATGAGGGCAGATCGTAGTGCTTGTATACTTGCTTGATCGCGACGAGCGATCGCACCAGAAGCAAAAGATAAAATTTGTTTGCCCATTCCTGTATTTATCAACTTATCTAAAGCCACAATATCAAGAGGCATTTTCACCTGAAGAGCATCTTGAAACTTCTGTTTCTCCTTAGCGCTGAGGTAATCTAAGAAAGATTGCAAATCGCTAGAAGCCTTTTGTGTCTCGCCATATTTGCGTATATCTGCCACCGGGATCGATTGCTCAAACAACCCGTATCTGACAGTAACTTTCTCGGCTGCCAAACTAGGCAACAAACCAAGGCCACTATGTACCAGTAAAAATATTAAGCACCCAGATAGGCTTATTAAAAGACGATAAAAATATTTCATCACAGAAGATCAGAAGATAGATAGTCAATAGTTAATAGTCAAGAGTCAAGAGTCAAAAGTCAAGGGGAATTGGCAAAGAAGAAGCAGAAGTTCTTTGTAGAGACGGCGATTCATCGCGTCTCTTGCCTTAACCGAACAGCATTGCCCTCATCTACCCCTCCACATCAACAGCCAAGCCCAATTTGGGAATACTCAATCCAGTGGCGTGAGGATGGTACGGTGGTGGAAGAAGGCGCATACTGGATAGCTTGGGCGCAAATTTCGGGAATTGGCCCGGTATTATTGCGACGACTGCAACAGCATTTTGGGACGTTGGCAACAGCTTGGAACGCTACCAAGGTAGAGTTAGGAGAAGTGGAGGGTTTTGGTTTTCAGACTCTAGAAAAAGTAATACAACAGCGATCGCGTTTGCACCCAGAACAACTATTCACCAAGCATCAGCAAGAAAATTCCCATTTCTGGACACCAGCAGACACAGGTTATCCCCGCTTACTGCTGGAAACTCCCAGTCCGCCGCCGATTTTGTACTATCGCGGTGAAGTCGAACTTCAAGAAAATCTCGGACAAAAACCGATGGTTGGGATTGTCGGTACACGCCAACCTTCAGAATATGGCATCCGTTGGACTCGCCAAATTAGTACAGCTTTGGCTAAAAATGGCTTTACAGTTGTTTCTGGGATGGCAGAGGGAATTGACACAGAAAGCCACAGTGCCGCCATGAAAGCAGGTGGACGCACGATCGCAGTTTTAGGAACTGGTGTAGATGTGATCTATCCACATAAAAATCGGGATTTGTACAAGCAAATTTTGACGGCTGGTTTAGTCGTAAGTGAGTACCCCACAAAAACCCCACCCGATCGCACGCACTTTCCCCGCCGCAACCGGATTATTGCAGGTTTAAGCCGCGCTATCTTGGTAATGGAAGCGCCTTTAAAATCTGGTGCCCTAATTACAGCTACCTACGCAAATGAATTTGGCAGAGATGTCTATGCCTTACCTGGAAGAGTGGACGATCATCCATCTCAAGGCTGCTTAAAGTTACTGAGTCAGGGAGCTTCTTTGATTGTCAAGGAATTAGATGAACTGTTAACAATGCTGGGAGCAATACCACAAATTGATGGAGTCGAGGCTTCGACAGCGCCAGAACAGTTAATGCCAACTTTATCGCCAGAATTGCAAACGGTAATGGATGCGTTTACAAGTGATGCTTTACCCTTCGATTTTATTGTCCAACAAACCAGTATGGCTGCTGGCTCAGTTTCCGGTGCTTTGTTGCAGTTGGAACTTATGGGTTTTGTTTCGCAATTACCAGGGATGCGGTATCAAAAAAGTTAAGAGTTAAAAATATTGGTACGCATATCGTAAATCCAAACTGCTTCGGTGTTGCCTTTCTCCGTTGTGCCACGCTACGGTGTACTCCTAGTTTTAGTTTTATCCCAATACGCTTGGGATAAGCCAGAAAGCCCTCATGTAGAGACGCGATTTATCGCGTCTAAAAAACACGTTAGAGAGATGCGATAAATCGCCGTCTCTACAAAGAATGTACTCGTCAATTATTCCTTGACAGACTAATATTTCCTACTTGTGTGTACACCGTAGCCTTTCTAAGTGGGGTAATTAAACTTGTGTGTCCTTAGAGGAGAGGTGTTAGGGACTTTTGCAAGAAGTCTAATTACCAATAACTAATCAATTCATAAGTTCATTACAACAATTGTTGCAATGATTTAAACATTTCTTATACATGGAAGAGTATTTGTTGCAAAGTATTAAGCATTTGCTGCAACTAATTATATATTTGCAAGAAATACTTAAGCGTTTCTTATATATGGAAGAGTATTTGTTGCAAAGTATTAAGCGTTTGCTGCAACTGATTATACATTTGCAGGAAATACTTAAGGGGTTCTTATATATGGAAGAATATTTGTTGCAAAGGTTTGAATTTTGACAATTAGTGTTTGAATTTGAACAATGACTATTTGGTTGATAGTTTCGGGTATAGCAATCCTATTTGATTTGCAAACAGAAATTGTCACTTCAATTGCGATCGCCAGCCTCTACGGAGTATATTTTGTGGTTTTAATTCAGTGCAGCGCCTGCATACCGCTAGTTCCCCCAGCCCCTTGTCTTATCCCAACGATACGCCGACCTACTTATCTTGGGGGGTAATACTGAGGATTCATAACTGGAGACTGATAACCATTTGCTGGTACAGTACTTCCCATCCCATTAGGTACAGGACTGGTAACAGGGGGCTGATAACCACTCATGGGTACAGTACCTGTCGTACTGTTGGGTACAGGATTCCCAATCTGGGGCTGATAACCATTTGCGGGTATAGTGCTTGTGGTACTGTTGGGTGTAACAGCATTTTGGCTAAACTCTTGGTAGGCAGCACGAGAAATTGAGCTAATCAGTTTTTCGGCGCGAGGGTCGTTTTCGGGGCGTTGTACCATGACGGTAGCTATATAGCGCTTGCCAGTGGGAACAACAATTAAACCTGTGTCTGCCAGCATAGTACCGATATCGCCCGTTTTGTGAAATGCTCTTGCGCCTGTTCCCAAACCCGATGGTAGTAGAGTGTCCCTTTGGGTGCGACGCAAGATATCGAGCATGAGATCGCGTGATGGCATACTGACTAAATTTCCCTGACTCACAATAGCCATCAAATTCGACAATTCTTTGGGACTAGTAGTATTTGTCCCTTGCAAATCTGGCAGGCTATTACGAATTGTTGTGGTTGTCAATCCCCAAGTGCGGAAACGCTGGTTTAACGCCTCCATCCCTCCCAGCCGAGCAATCAGCATATTTGTCGCCGTGTTGTCGCTGATTGTAATCATTTTAGTGACGACTTCCAGGGCATTGTACTTGGTTCCGGCTGGTTTTGACCCCATATCTCCAGAACCGCCAGCTACCATATCCTGTTGCATGGTCAGCATTTCATCAAGGCGAATTTTCCCCGCATCCACATCCTGGAAAAAGGCAAGTAGGATCGGCACTTTAATTGTGCTAGCTGCGGGAAAACTGGTAGAGCCATTGACATCTACATAATTGCCAGTGTCCAAATCTACCAAGAAAACACCGGGTGCAAGATTTGGGTTGTTTGCTGCCAAATTTTGCACGGCATTTTTCAAAGAGATAAGTTCCTGAGATAGATATAGGCTCGAAGATGCAGTTGGGGGAGCTTGGGTAGGTTGTGGCTGCGATCGCGCCACATTACTATTAGATTGAGGTGCAGAAGTTGTACTGATGCGATTAGCCGGGTCTAATACAGACAATACCGTGCCTACAATTGCACCCATCCCAATACCCACAATCAACAAGCGCACAACATACAACATAGTTTTGGCCATTGGCTTTAATCGGGTTTTCCGCGATGTTCGCTTTCCGACCTTTGGCTTTTCCATCCGCACTGTTTTCACCATCACAGCACCTGGTCGAAAGGGAGGAATTTTCCCTTTTACAGTTGGTATTGGTTTTACTGCTGTTGGCATGACTAATCCCGATTTTACCCTACGTGTAGCACCAGGGCTTGGGGGGGGAGCAACGCGATTTTTGGAGCGTGCTAGCGCCGCTTCTCGTCCATTGGCAGCTTGCTGCTGGCTATTAGCTTTAACTTTCTTTTGCGCCACTTTTTGAACTTTTTGTGGACGTTGGCGGCGATTTAGGGGTTGTCGCCGCGAGAAAGCTGTTAGTTCGTCACTTGACTCTGACACAGTTACTCCTTGTGACCGACTTGACTGTTTTCTTGCAGACTCCTGACCCAAAACTTAATTTTTAAGCAATATTAATACTCAAATTCCACTTTGCCACTAAGTAGCGTTTTTGTGTTTAGTTTAAGCCATATTAAATATTGGGGGGGTGATTGGGTATATATTAAACGAATAATTACAAGTTTTCACCATCCCTCTGGTTTTTCAAAGCCCATTCTACCTGCTGCAAAATTCCTCGCAGCATGGCTACTTCCCCAGTTTTCAGGTGAGCGCGATTATATAGTTGGCGAAATTTTCCCATGCGACTAGCTGCTGTATGGGGATATACATAACCAATTTTCAGTAATAGTGATTCTAATTGCTGGTAGTATCCTTCTAAAACATCTAAGGGTGCGAGTTCAGTTTGGGTTATGGTCTGAGTGTCAAATTGTTGGGCAGATTGTGACAATTCATAACAGCAGATTGCCACAGCAGTAGCTAAATTTAGGGCTACATAATCTTTACTGGTGGGAATACCAACAAACCTCTGGGCATAATTTAATTCTTCATTGCTTAATCCCCGGTCTTCCCTGCCAAAAATCAGCGCTGTGGGCTTTTCTGGTTCCTCCAGTAACCAGGGTAGTGCAATGCGGGGGTTTTCTAAAGGTGTTTCTAAACTGCGAACGCGACCGGTGGTAGCGATCGCCCGTACACATCCATGCAATGCTTCTGGTAAGGTTGCCACTAATACGGCAGATTCTATAATTTCCTGGGCATGAACAGCCATCATCAAAGCTTCCGTCGAGAGCGGATCGCATTGGGGGTTCACTAATACTAAATTATATAACCCGAAATTTTTCATTACCCTGGCGATCGCCCCGATATTTATCGGCCCAGCTGGTTCTACCAACACAATTCTTAATCCAGCCAAGCCCATTTTTTGCCTCCTGCGATCGCACCATAAAATATTTTTAGGCTAACTCTCAGCGTTGTAGTTCTGCTGAAGAGTTTTCTTGAAATCATTTTACCTGTTTGACGTACTCACCCCTAGAAAGGATGGAATTCAACCACTTATATGAGATGCTGATTGATGATTAGTGAGTTTTGCCAATGTCTGTTGTTTCTGCCATCACTGTTACTGTTCCCGCCACAACTGCTAATTTGGGGCCTGGTTTTGATTGCATCGGTGCAGCTTTAAAACTGTACAACGAGTTCAAATTCACTCGCCTGGAAGAAGGTGGGCTAATTATTCATGTCATCGGTACAGAAGCTGAACGAGTCCAAACTGATGAAAGCAATCTCCTCTACCAAGCGTTTGTCAAATTCTATCAACATATAGAGCAAACGCCGCCAACTGTGAAAATAGAGATTAAGTTAGGTGTCCCACTGGCAAGGGGTTTGGGTAGTTCGGCGACAGCGATTGTGGGCGGATTAGTTGCGGCAAATCAACTTGAAGGTGCTACTCTTTCTCAGTCGCAGGTGATGGAGTTAGCGATCGCAATGGAAGGACATCCTGATAATGTAGTGCCAGCTTTGTTGGGAGGATGTCGTCTGGCTGCTACCAGTGGCACAGCTTGGGAAATTTGTGATGTTCCCTGGCATAAAGATGTTGTACCAGTTGTAGGTATTCCTAATTTTGAACTTTCCACTTCAGAGGCGCGGGGCGTTTTGCCAACTGAGGTGAGTCGCGCTGATGCAATTTTCAATACGGCACATTTGGGGTTACTGTTGCGCGGCTTGGAAACTGGTAACGGACAATGGTTAAAAACAGCTTTGCAAGATAAATTGCATCAGCCCTATCGGAAAGCTTTCATTCCTGGTTATGATGCTGTCAACATTGCCGCTGTTAGTGCTGGTGCTTATGGTATGGTAATTAGTGGTGCGGGGCCGACACTGTTAGCTTTGGCGGATAAATTACACTCAAAGGCTGTGGAGGCGGCGATGTTAGCTGCTTGGCAAGAAGAAGGAATTACAGCCGAGGTGCGATCGCTTTCTCTCGATACCCAAGGCGCAAAAAGCTTTTAAGATTTTATTCAGCACTTAAAACTCAGCACTTAAAACTCGATTTATGGAGCAAATTCAGGCTGAAATGGCGGCGCTTAATTCTCAAATTGAAATTCTTTTAGAAGAACGCGCCGCACTCACTATTAATAATGTCATCTCTAGCGAGAATGATTCACCCCAGGCAATGGTTGAAGCATATCGCCGTCAAGCCAGGGAAAATGCTCAGTTATCAGTTGAACTCCAGGGCATTGATGCTGCGATCGCAGCTTTAGAAGTCCAGATCAAACAAAAACAAAATAAATTAGTGCGTTGGCAAGTTGAATCAAAACAACTTACCCAACAGCAGCAGCTAGAAGAAGCGAAAGAAGTGGCACAGGTTCATGCTCAACGCATTAATCAACTAGCTGGAGAATTGGCGGCAGAAGTCCGTTTTCTTAAGGCTTGTGCCAATGAACTGAGTCCAATGTATTGGCAGATTTATTACAAGCCTTTCATTACTGGGTTCAAAACAATCTCCGTTCCTTATGTCCGCTCTGATTTAGAAGTGTGGACAATTGTCAACCGGATTGTTTAATTCTGTAAGCTGAAAAAACATCTAATTTGTATAACCAAATTTCATCAAATTTTTGTGGGTTAGGCATCTTGCCTGCCCATAATTGCAAATTTAGGGTTCTCCCTTAATAGTTATTGTCAGCTACACCTCATCAGTCTAACTTCTGTCCATTAGCATCTTAACTCTTGGGAACAGCAGCACAGTTTAATGCCTGTTGCACCTGAACAGGAGATTTATCTGTTATTAACTCAATTTTGCCGTCAGCATTGCTATGCCAAGAAGTGGCTTGGACAAGAACCTCTGAGGATGGGGGAATTTGGGCTTGTACTGGCTGTGTTTTGCGGTATGCAGAGATATCGCGGATATCAGACCAAGTGCGATCACTCATCACTTCCTGTATGGGATTTTGTGGGATGCCACCTTTGCCTGTGGCGACAAAGCTGCTGCCTTGATTTGCAAAACAGCCACTAGCAATTTGCTGTGATGAGTCAGTAATATTTGTTGGCAATTCAATTAAACCAGAATTGGGGTCAATACCAATATTATTGATTTGCACAGTACCGTTGACATTAAACTGGGAACTAGCCGTAATATCATTTGTTGGGTCAACTCTGGGAGTAAGAGTATTGCGGAATTCTAGGCCAATCATACCTTGTGTGGTGATGTTAATATTGCCACCACGACCTTGAACTGCATTGGCAATGATGTCACTGTTGTCTAAACCAACTATTACATGAGAGTTAATAGACAAGTTACCACCATTACCCTTGCCTGTAGCAGTAGCGGAAATCAAGCTATTGTGCCGCATCAACAGATAATCTTGCACGTTTAATTTCACATCTCCTCCATTGCCGGAAGCGGTGGATGCAGTAATGTTGCCTTGATTGTTGAGGAAAATTGAGTTGGCATCAATCTGCAAATCTCCTGCTTTACCTGGGCCATCATTTTTGACAGTGACAAATCCCCCATCTGTGACACGTAATAATGGGGTGTTAATGCTTAGGGAGCCTGCGTTACCGGTAGGAATGGCAGGAAGTCCAAGGACAGCTTGAGTAACTGGATCGAGAATTTCGGCACTTGAGGCAATGCGAGCAGGAAGAATCGATTCAGAGGCTCTGCCTCTAACATCTACGGATTCCGAAGCATTAACTGTCACGCTACCTGCTGCACCTGATGCAACCGTGCTAGACCCTAGTATTCCACTGTCTTGAATCACTAATCTAGATGTGTTGATGAATGTACTACCAGAATCTCCTGTGTTACTAGCCGATGAAATTATTGAACTTGATAATGCTGTAAAGGGGTTATTGCCAGCAATCTCAACTAAATCTGCTACATTGAATCGTAAAATTCCTGCCTGCCCTGAGCCTACGGATAGGGTGCTAATACTACCACTATTCAGAATTCTCAGGTTGCCAGCAGAGACGTTAATATCACCTGCTTTGCCAGAGTTCAATGTGATGGATGTGATTGAAGTTGAAACGAGAGGATTAGTCGGGGCAAAGCCTTCGATAGCGATCGCACCTGCAACATTGGCTATAATATTGCCACTGGGTATTGGCGTAAATGTCCAGTTATGGATGTTTGCCCCATCTTTGAGGGATAACTGTGCGGCAAAGAGGCTGATATCCCCCGTTGGCGTGATGCCTAAATTATCGATTTGGATAAGGCTACCTAATTTGCCATCGGATGTATTTCCAATTAAGTTAATAGACTCAGTAGCCTTAATAGTAATGCCCTGAAAAGGTTGTTGTATACCAAAGTTTTGTAGCAAGGCACCAGAACCTTCAGTGAAGCTAATATTCCGTCCTTGTAATTGGATTGAGCCACCACTACCACTAGCATCTAACAAAGATTGTTGTGCCAAATTAATATCGTTGAATTGCCTAACTGCTGAATAATCCCCAACTAACCCTGTAGAAGTGGAGTTAAGTTTGACTTGCCCATCGCTAACACTCCCAACTTCTAGATGTCCCCCCCCGTTTGTGGTAGCAATGCCACCAGAGAAGTTCACGGCTCCACCAATCAGTGCTAGCGTATTGCCTGCCCCAACTTGTAACCCGATGGGATTATTGCTGCGATCTGCGGGAGTAAAAAATCCGATGGTAATGTGATGTCCACTTCCTTGCACGGTAATCTCTCTGGAATTTTGCCCCATCTGCAACCCGATCGGCACACTCATTGTCAGCAACGGCTGTGCTGTTGGATTTAAGGCACTAAATTCTGTCCCATCAACAAATTTAATACTATTCGCTGTTGTCCCCACAAACGAGCCGCCAATATTCAAACTGGCATTTTGCCCAAACATAATTCCTTTGGGATTCATCAAAAACAAACTCACTGGGTTACTACTATTGAGCGTGCGAATCAACCCATCAATATTGGAAATATTTCCACCCGTCACCCGACTAAATATCGTTGTAATATTTGGCGTATTGGTTAAATCAAAAGTTGCTGAACCACCTGTAGACACAGAGAAATTACTGAAGCTATGAAATAAATTATTACCTTGATTTATACCGTTAATAATATTAAAATCATTACCAATTCTATTAACAATGGTGTTAGTTGTACCATCGGATGTTACCTGAGCCTTTGCTGATAAGGACATTCCACCAGCTAAGATACCACAGGCTACACCCAAGCACACAGAAGTTACCTTCATCCCCCCATCTCCATTACAACTGTATACTTAGAGTTCCCACAATATTTTTTGACTAACAATGCAAATAAACTTGATAACAATTAACTTTGAGTCACCGCAGCACAAGTTAATGTTTGTTGCACCACAGCAGAAGATTTATCTGCAAATATCTCGATTTTACCGTCAGCATTACGTCGCCAACCTGTGGCTTGCACAAGCACCTTTGGGGGTTTGGGTATTTCTGCCGTCACTTCGCCTGTTTTCTGGTATGCAGAGATATCACGGGTATCAGACCAAGTGCGATCGCTGCCAATTTCTTGCGTTGGATTTTGCGGCACACCACCCCGGCCTGTAGCCACAAAACTACTACCATTGGTATTAGAACAACCACTGGCTATTTGTTTTGATGGGTCGGTTACATTCTCTGGTAGTTCAACTAAGCCAGAATTTGGATCGACACCGATAGTATTAACGTTAACTATACCGTTGACTCCAAATTGCGAACTTGCAGTAATATCATTCTCTGAAGTGATTTGGGGACGGAATTCTAACCCGAAAATGCCCTGTGTTGTAATGTTAATATTGCCACCTTTTCCTTGGAAAGCATTGGCGATGATATCGCTGTTTTCCCAACCAAGAATAATAGGTGAATTAATGCTAATATTTCCTCCGTTACCATTACCGCCTGCGGTGGAGGTAATTTGGCTGCGATCGCGCAACAGCAAAGATTTACCCACCTGTAAATCGATGTTCCCACCATTACCGGATTCTGTCCTGGCCTCGATGAAAGCTTGATTTTGTAATTGGATACTATTGGCATTAATTTTGAGACTACCACCATTACCAGTCCCTTGATTGGTAACAGTCACAGTTCCTTGATTCTTCAGGATGAGGTTTGGTGTCGTCAGGTCGATCGTACCAGCATCAGCAGTCAGTTTATATTCTGATAGTCCAAATAACTTCTGCAATACTGAGTTAAGAATCAGAGCAGAGGAGTTAATAGCACTTGGTGTTAATGGATTGTAACCATTAACTTCAACAAATTCCCTAGCATTGATCTTCACATCCCCGGCATGACCGATAAAATATGAACTTGTGCCGACCGAGGCACCATCTATAACTTTTAACCTGGCGGTATCTATGGTTAAGATTTTAGCATTGCCAACATTGAAAGTGACTGAGGCAATTCTTGTGCCGAAGGGAGAGCTATTGCTACTCTGCACAGTAGTATCTAGGTTGCGAACCACAATTTCACCACTAGAACCAATACCCCGCGATACGGAAGACACTCCACCGCCATAGGATACAAGTAAACTATCACCTTGGACAAAAATATTACCTGCATTCCCAGAACCAAAGGTACTGGTGTTAATAAAACTGCCAGTGGCATTATTGGGCGATAAGCCAGATATCTCTACGTTTTTAGCATTAACCTGAATATTCCCACTGGCTGATATTCCATAAGTGTTACTACTTAATATCCCTCCTTCATAGAGATTGAGTTTGGGGGTAATAACATTGATATTGCTACCAGTTCCCTGGCTCCAAGTTTCACTCCGAATGCCACTGACCGCACCAGTCAAATTGATGCTTTCTGCTGCCTGAAGATGTAAGTTGCCACCAGGGAGATTACCATGATTTTGCGCTAATAACAGGGAGCCATCGGTAAATTGAATTTGCTTACCTTGCACCTGCACAGAGCCTGCATTCACTCCACTGACATCTAGTAAGGATTTTTGGGCAACTTGAATATCTCCAAAGCTGTGTACGTTCCCATAGCCAAGTGTATACCCTTGAGTCGTTGATATTAGGTCAACATATTCCGAGCTACCCAAACTACCCAACTCAATGTTACCAGTTTCATTTGTCAGAGTTGCTCCATTGAGATTCAGATTACCACCTACCAACCCCAGAGTTTTTCCTGGTTGTACTTGAAGTTGTGTCAGACTAGGAGTGCGAATAATTGGAGACAGTATACTAGCAACATTTAAGCTGTATCCTGTACCTTGAGCAGCGATCGCACCTGGATTACTACCCATTTGCAAACCAATAGGAACATTGATACTTAATAAGGGGTTAACTTGGGGATTAATAGCGTTAAATTCAGCACCATCACTAAATTTAATGCTCTGGGCAGTTGTCCCAATAAAGGAGCCGCCAATATTAAGTTGGGCATTCGCACCGAAAATAATCCCACTGGGATTAAGCAAAAATAAATTAGCGCTACTATTGGCTTTAATTAAACCATCAATGTTGGAAACACTACCTCCAGTAACGCGACTGAAGATATTTTGCACATCTGCGGCATTGTTGAAAAAAGCCGAGCCGTTGCTAGGAACTGAAAATTGGCTGAAGCTGTGGAAAAGGTTGTTACCAACTCGATTACCGTTAGTGATGGTGAAGTTATCGCCACTTTGAGAGACGGTGGTGTTGAGGGTGCTATCAGGAGTTATCTGGGCGATCGCAAAGCCGCACCAAAGTGGCATTACTATTAACGGTATTATTCCACTACACACAACTAACCAAAGATGGGTCGCACTCATCGCCAAGCCTTTATTTACACTTTGTATTTTAAAATACCCAAAAACCTCTGCTTGTTTTGACTTTAGGACTGATTAGTTTGGTGTTGCAGCACAGGTTAACAATGATTGTTGCACTTGAGCGGAAGATTTATTTGCAACTAACTCAATTTTTCCCTGGCTGTTACGATGCCAACCTGTAGCTTGGATAAGAAGCTCTGAGAATGCAGAGGTTTGCGTGGTGATTTCGCCAGTTTTGCGGTATGCAGAGATATCGCGGATATCAGACCAGGTGCGATCGCTCCCAATTTCCTGCGTTGGATTTTGCGGTATCCCACCCCGTCCTGTTGCGACAAATCGACTGCCTTGATTTGCAGAACAACCACTAGCTATTTGCTGGGATGGGTCAGTAACATTTGCTGGTAATTGCACTAAGCCAGAATTTGGATCGACACCAATGTGATTAATCTGTACTGTACCACTCACACCAAACTGCGAACTGGCAGTAATATCATTTTCAGCAGTGATTTGAGGACGATATTGTAAGCCAATAATTCCCTGTGTGGCAATTTGAATATTACCCCCACGTCCTTTAACTGCATTAGCAATAATGTCGCTGTTTTCTAATCCAGCAACAATAGGTGCATTAATATTGATATTGCCACCATCCCCCAAACCGCCAGCCGTTGCAGTTATTTGGCTCTTATTGCGGATCAACAACAACTTTTCTATTTGTAAGTCGATGTTGCCACCATTGCCAGATTCTGTTTGTGCCTGAATTAAGCCTTGATTTTTTAATTGGATGCGATCGGCTGTGATGTTAAGATTGCCACCATTACCAGTACCTTGGTTAGTAACGCTCAAAGTACCGCCATCTTGCAATATCAGATTAGGTGTAGTCACGCTGACATTACCAGCATTTGCCGTCAGTATATCTGCCAAACCAAATAACTTGCGGATTAATGGTTCTGACTTGAGAACGGATGAGTTGATGCTGCTTTGATTTAATCGACTGCGACCACTGATTTGGATAGATTCTGTGGCATTTACACTAATATCTCCCCCATTACCGATAAAAAACGAAGTTCCAGCAACCACTCCTCCATCTAACACTTGTAACCTCGCAGTATTCAGTGTCAAGGTTTTGGCGCTGCCAGTACCGTAGGTGAGGACGCTAATATTGCTGTAAAGTCCGGCGGGGTTGTCTCCTCTAACTGTAGTTTCGCGGTTGCGAATATTTACCTGACCGCTAGAGCCTTGACCAAATGTCAATGAAGATAATGAGGCACCATCAGACACTAGTAAACTATCGGAATTGACAAATATATCACCTGCTGTCCCAGTACCTCTGGCAGTAGTGGCAATGCTGGTAACACCAGATGGATTAACAGTCGAGGAGCCAGATAATTCTATTGCTGAGGCTTCAATCTGGATTTGGCCACTGTTTGCGACTCCAAATGCTGTGTTATTCAACCCTGAACCTTCCTGAAGCGTTAAGCGAGGAGTGATGATATAGATATTTGCACCAGTTCCTATGCCCAAGGCTTCGCTACGAATCCAACTCCGAATTTTGGCATCGGATGTTGTGCCAATAATATCAATCGCTTCTGATGCTTGAAGGTGGATGTTACCACTGGGGAGATTGCCGAGATTTGTTGTCAGTACTAACGATCCATCAGTGAATTTAATCTTGCGTCCCTGAAGCTGAACTGAACCCGAATTTACCCCACTGACATTTAACAGTGACTTTTGTGCTAGTTGAATATCACCAAAGCTTTGCCCGTTTTCATACCCAAGCGTATAGCCTTGAGTGTTTGGAACTAAACTAACTAATCCTGCACCTCCCAGGCTACCTAATTCTATTTGTCCGGTTTCGGCAGTTAGGGTTGCTCCATTCAGATTCAGATTACCACCCACCAATGCCAGGGTTTTTCCAGGCTGTACTTGCAACTCTGTTGGGCTAGGAGTGCTAATTAAAGGAGCCAAAATAGTGCTAATAGTTAAGGCATGTCCTGTACCTTGAACTTGTATTGATGAAGGATTATTACCCATTTGTAGCCCAATCGGAACATTGATGCTTAATAAGGGTTTGCCTTGAGGATTAATGGCACTAAACTCAACACCATCGGCAAACTTGATACTATTGGCTGTCGTACCGATAAATGAACCGCCAATATTTAATTTGGCATTCGCACCGAAAATAATCCCACTAGGATTGAGCAGAAATAGATTAGCGCTACCATTGGCTTTAATTAAACCATCAATGTTGGAGACACTACCTCCAGTAACGCGAGAAAAAATATTTTGCACATCTGCGGCATTGTTGAAAAAAGCCGAGCCGTTACTAGGAACTGAAAATTGGCTAAAGCTGTGGAATAAATTGTTGCCAGCTTGATTACCATTGGTGATGGTAAAGTTATCGCCACTTTGAGAGACAGTGGTGTTGAGGGTGCTATCAGGAGTTACCTGGGCATTGGCAAAGCTGCACCAAAGTGACATTACTGTCAACGGCACTATTCTACTGCACAGACCCCACCAAATAGAGTTCGTTGTCATTGCCAAGCCTTTATTTATACCTTGCATTTTAGGTTGCCCAAAACGGTATAGTTTTGAAGCGATCGCTTCAAAATGGCGAATAGCGCAGTGAGAAGTACAAGCCATTTTCTTGGAGCGATCGCTTTTCACCATCCACCGAGATTAAAGGAATACCCCAATCTAAACGAGCCGATAAGTCATCACCCTGTTTCCACAACAGCCCTAACCCTGTACTAACAAGGGTGCTGGGCGATGGATTTTCGCCGTTGACGTTCCAGCCTTTACCCACATCAATGAAGGGTGTAAGTTGCAGCACCCCGTCAATCTTATTCGCGCGGACAATGGGAACTCGAAATTCTGCCGAAAACAACAGACCATTATCTGTGAGTAATGCGTCTTGGCGATAGCCCCGGACACTTAGCTGTCCACCAAGACCAAATTGCTCTAAAGGCACTAAGGAATCTGCCGCTAATTGGAAATCGCCCCTAACTAAAAATAATGTGTCTGGTGCTAATTGTCGTACCCACTGCGCCTGTCCCCGCCATGCAAAAAAGCGGCTATCTGCTTCATTCTCACTGATATTCGCATCGAACCAATCTACCCCAAAACTCAATTGCGATCGCGCCGCAAACACATACTGGTTACTTCGCTGGGTATATTCTTGAAAAAAGCGCAGAGCCGAAATATTTGTTTTTCCGTTCTCATCTGCACCTGGGGAGAGGCGAAACGGCCCAATATTATCAATACCCAACTCAGTTTGGCTTGATTGGCGCGAAAATGACAGCCCGACTGCCAACTCTTGGGTTGGTTTTTGCACTAGTGGTTGCCGATATCCTAATTCATAAGATTGAGAATCTGACTGGATATCGAGGACACTGAATGGTTTTTCAATAACGTGGTTCCATCCCTGGCTAAAGCCAAAGGATATAGTGCCATTGTGGGCATTAATCGGTAGTGTGTAATTGGCATTAATTGTATTACTACCATCAGTATTGGCGTATCCCACACTCAGAGTATCGCCCAAACCCAATAAATTGGCTTCTTGCAAATCCACTCCCCGACGAAAACTACCCACACTTGGCGATCGCCCATTATCTAGGCTTGCGGTCAGTTTAAAAGTGTCTGCTTCTTCAACCTCAACTTGCAATACATTGCTTCCCGGACGAACGCCTGTTTGCAATTCGGCTGATAGGTTTTGAATCCGTGGATCGAGGCGGAGTAGTTGGAGTTTTTCTAGGAGGCGTGGTATATTTAAGGGTTTACCAGCACCAAGTTGGATGCGATCGCGAATGTATTGACTACGTAATCGTCTGTTACCAATGATTTTGATTTCTTGCAGACTGCCCTCGATTACCTGAATCTTCACTGTTCCAGCTTCTAGTGTCTGCGGTGTAATCAATGCCCCTGTAGTCACATAACCGTTATCAATGTAAAGCTTGGCGATCGCATCCTTGATTTGCAATAATTCTGCAAATGTCACTTCTTTTCCCACAAAGGGATTGGTAATCGCGGCAAACTGCTCTGGTTTAAAAACTGTACTACCAACAACTTCAATCCGATCTACCCGAAATTTAGCGTTAGAGTCATCCTGACTTGGAATTGACTCTGTTGGCAAAGGAACTAATTGATTGTTATCTGTTGGCTTTGGCAACACATCTGTGGGTAAAGGAGTGACAGGAATTTCTTCTAACCGACCGGGTGGTAGGGTCTCAGGATTCGGAGTTTGGGCAATGACCTGCTGATAATTACATAACACTGTTGCTAAAACAAAGCCGAATGCCAGAGGTCGTAGTCCAGAGATAATACTTACAGGCTTGTTTAATATTTGTTTATTAGAAAATACTGAGCTAATAATAGAGTTCTCTGTAACGACTTGTTTCACTGGCATCCTTCTCCTTAAATTTACTAAATAAGAATTCACGAGTCAGGAGGGGAGCCGGATGTCTTCTTTGGCCAGAATTCAGTTGTTTATTCTGACCAAAGAAGCAGTAGCAAGTCCGCCATCCTCTGAATAGAGAGGTTTAAGACCCGCGCTAAATTGGCAGATTTAGTGGTCTCGATTTGACCGGAGTAACGGAAACGTCTCTGGCTTGGCTCCTGAATCTAACTTCTAAATTTCTCTTCAATGATTCTTTCTTTACATTCAGGTCATCCCCGATACTTTGGTGTAACGAGCGATGTATCACTATTTATAATGGCTGTATTTTTTACAGCCATCATCAGCGTAAATACTGTTTTTTGTCAAGAGTGATAAAGCGAAGAGACAATTTAATTTAGTGAATCAATACTCTAGGCGATCGCTAAGACACATAATTAAACCATCCCCTCTATGCTATTTGCTGATGGCGATCGCAACTCAACCCCAACTAACTTTAGACGAGTTCCTCAAACTGTCAGAAACTGAGCCAGCATCAGACTTTATCAACGGGAAAGTTATTCAAAAACCAATGCCTCAAGGTGAACATAGCTTACTTCAGGTTACTCTTTGCGAAACAATTAACGGTATAGCTAAAAGGCAGAAAATTGCTATCGCTTTTTCAGAACTACGCTGTACCTTTGGCGGTGCTTCTATCGTCCCTGATGTATCTGTGTTTCGTTGGGATAGAATTCCTAAAAATCCATCTGGCAGAATTTCTAATCGTTTTGAAATTCATCCCGACTGGGCAATTGAGATTCTTTCCCCAGACCAAAAGTTAAAAAAAGTGTTGAGTAAATTATTGCTTTGTTCGCGCAATGGTACTGAATTAGGCTGGTTAATCAACCCCGAAGACGAAAGTGTGCTGGGGGTGTTTCCTGGACAGAGGGTGGAATTATACGAAGGTGCAGATAAACTACCTATTCTACAGGGTATCGAGTTGGAACTGACTGTAGAACAAATTTTTGGCTGGTTGAGTTTGACGTAAAAAAGCGAACCTATTTCCTAAAGAAAGTTGGAAAGGATTGTATCTGTAGGTTTATTGTAGAAACTGAACGGTATAGCGCAAACTCGTATGTACCACAAAAAATTTTATGCCGTACTTTTATGGGAAATCAACTAGGATTTGTTCTGAAACTGCTTTTACTGTCGGCTTTGTTATCACTATTAATTAAATATGTGGGGCCAAGTCTATCAATTCCAGCGACAGGAACCAACGCGCTAATTATAGTATTGTTGCCGATTGTGATTATAGCGATCGCGCTACTGTGGCGATTTCAAGCACAGAACCAAAATTAACTTAAACGATCTACGCACAAGTGACTAAAATCAGCTAACCTAGCTGAATTACAACAAAATTGCATCTCGCCAACCGTTGGGAGTTAGCCTGTGAACCTCGGTCAATGGATCGGCTTAATCGCCATAGTTCTTTCTTTATACATCCTGTGGCAAATTCGGGAAGTGCTTTTGCTTATGTTTGCCGCAGTTGTGTTAGCCACAACTTTGAATCGGCTAGCAAAACGCTTTCAACGCTTTGGGATGAAGCGTGGATTCGCCGTTCTCCTGGCAGTAGCGATCTTTTTCGCAGGCATTGTGGGTTTTTTCTGGCTTATTGTCCCACCATTTGCACAGCAGTTTCAAGAACTAACCTATCAGGTTCCTAAAGGGTTTGGGCGCTTTAATAGTTGGCTTGATGCTCTGAGAACTCGTATTCCTGACCAGTTAGTTCCTTATATCCCAGATATCAATAGTCTCATCCAACAAGTACAGCCCTTCGCCAATCGATTACTGGGAAACTCCTTTGCTTTTGTATCTGGCTCTTTGGAAGTCGTCCTCAAGATTTTGCTAGTGTTGGTTTTAACAGGAATGATGTTAGCCGATCCCCTGGCCTACCGCAAAGTATTTGTGCGGCTTTTCCCCTCATTTTATCGGCGACGGGTAGATGGGATTTTAGATAAATGTGAAGTCTCTTTGGAGGGATGGATTACAGGCGCTTTCATTGCCATCTTTGTAGTAGGGCTGATGAGTCTCATTGGCTTATCAATTTTGCATGTCAAGGCAGCACTAGCTTTAGCGGTTTTAGCGGGATTTTTTAACTTGATTCCCAACCTGGGCCCAACAATGAGTGTAATCCCAGCAATGGCGATCGCTTTCTTAGATGAACCTTGGAAAGCGATCGCTGTCTTGATTCTCTACTTTATCATTCAACAGGTTGAGAGTAATTTCATCACACCCATTGTGATGGCACAGCAAGTTTCGTTGCTGCCCGCTATAACCTTAATTGCCCAACTATTTTTCGTAACTTTCTTTGGCTTTTTAGGATTATTTCTAGCACTACCCCTGACTGTTGTGGCTAAGATTTGGTTGCAAGAAGTGTTAATCAAAGATGTTTTAGATGAATGGGGAAATAATCAGAAAAAAGAGACTGAGTTGGTGATGGTTTCTGAATCTCCTGAAGTAGAGGAAAATTGGACAACAGATCGTCCTGATATTAATCGGGAGCAACGGATTGATGATGATATTTGACAAAAAGAAGATTAATCAATTTTGGATTTTGGATAAAGGCAAGTAGCTAGACGGAACGCTCCTCACTCATCCCCAAGCTGGCATTTCCCTATAAACATCCGCATAATACGGAAATTAATTGCTTTTGATATTTGAGTGCTGAAAGCTTTACTAATTTGCTGACGCTGGGTATCAACTTTACTTGCTGACCAAGCTTCAACGGGCTGAAGTGCGGACTGCATCATTGAAACATATTCTGAGCGAAGTGAAACGACGGTAACATCGCTAATACTCACTGATTGAAGTTGATCAAGATGTTGTCTAATCTCAGTAATTTTTCGATCTATGTGCGGATTCATCTCTGACTTGGGAAGGAACATGCCAAGAATCTGTGCATCGGAGCTTGAATTTGTTGCCAGCTTCTCGATTTGTCGGCATTCTGCTTCTGCACCTTCTTTTGTTGATGAAATATCAACGCTACCTGACGCAGAAATATGCGTGCCAGAATTAGCGCGTGATTCAACTTTGACTTTTCCTCCGCAGCTCATTAGGGTTAGGGTGAGTACAGTTATACAACTTAAAGCCAGCATTATTTGATCGCCTTTCATTTCTAAAACCTATCTTTACTTGAACAATAAGCATAAGAGAGCATCCCTGCTGTTAAAACTTAACCCTACCTATCCTTCCTTTAGATGGGGTTGGAGTAGGACATCCTATTCGAGTCATAAATTATTTTTGATGTTTGTTTTTAGCTTCACCTTATTGAGAGTTCAACAACATCAGTAAATTTCTCTAATTTTTGAAAAATTATATTTTTAGAAGATTACATTAATTGCTAATATTTTGTTAATTCTCATCTACACTAATAAATAACCATAGAAATAAAAAATCTCTTATCCCTCTTTTGTTACTTTAGGGAAAGAAAAAATAACAAAATTAGATATCTCGTTCCCCCTAAATCCTCCTTAAAAAGGGGACTTTGATAGATGTTTTTCCGGTTCCACCCTTAATAAAGGGGGCTAGAGGGAGCGAATTTTATGCAGCTTCATAACTAATTGGTATTAGTTGCTCTAGAAATGTGTTTCTTAGTCTAAGGTTGCTCCAAGAAAATCGGTTCTGCTGCAATATCATCTAAATGGATGCTGCCTAACAAATTCTGCCACTCTGCTTGTAATTTTGCATCTTTAGGATTTTTCTGGCGCAGTTGAGCCAGTGTGTTAAGTGCGTCGTACCATATCCCATTTTGGGCATAGATAGCATAGCGCTTTAAAAGTTCTGTCGTTTCTAGCTCTTTGACTACGGTGGGATTGAGTTCGACTCTTTGTATTACCCCTTCGACGTAAGTCGGGGGAGAATTCTTTTCCTGGTCACAGCTAATGGTGAAAAACCAGCGATATTGTTTGTTTAGTGCCAAGCCAGGAGAAGTGGTAGGTAGAGGCACACTGATGACTCCTGCTTTCTCTGGTAGAACGATCGGTTTTTTATAAATCTCGTTAGAGTCTTGATCTTGCAGCACAAATTCAACTGCATAAGGAAAATCTTTAGTATATGGCACATAGAAAAACCAACTTGGGTGTTCTAGCGTTGTCTTTCCCCAGACATTGATTACTGAGTTAGCTTCCTGAGTAAAGGACACTAAAGCAGTCAAGTCATGTTTAGTAATTTGGCATCCATTTATGTTGCGCTTCGCTCCACCACGAACGCGGCCTCCAGGAGGAGGACCAGATGGAATTGGAGGTTGATTAAAGGTTGTAGATTTAGTATTTGTTTTAGCTTTAGAGCGTAGGCTTAGACCGCCGTAGGCATCACTAGTTGAAGAACCGAGGTTTGGTTTCGCCAGTACTGGGGTCAGGCTAACTAATAAATTGGTACAGCTAAAAGCTAATACTAAAAACAGTTTTATCGGTTGTGAATTTGACTTCATAAAAATCCTTCTTGAACTATGTAAGCCTGGTAGATTTATCTGTTGCTTATCCAAAAATTTAATCAAAAAAATCTTTCCCTATTGCCCATTCTCTACCTGCACTTTTGTTGCTGAATTATAAATTGACAGCAGGCTAACCGTGGCTACTAGCGACAAAATGGACGGGATAAATGGCACCCATGCACCCGAAATTAAAAGACCAAAGCAAACTATATAGAGAACACCAGAGGTAATGCTAACTGCCAATGCCAACCAAGGGAAGGAAAACTTTCGCCAAGCCAAAACTCCCCCTACCAAAGACCAAACCCAAATCCAGGCTACCTCAGTCCACAGCGACCAAACCCGCAGCAATGGCCTCCCATCTTGCACAGCACTGAGGATCTGGCTGATCATGTGGGCTTGTACTAACACTCCTGGCATTTGCTCATCTAAAGGAGCCCCGTATGGTGTAGGCCAAGTGTCTGGCGAATCCCCTTTTGCTGTCACACCAATCAAAACAATTCTGTCTTTAATAGCACTGGGGTTAATTGGACTAGCTAAAAATTGGGTTAGTTTCACTTGTTGGACTATCTGTTTTGGAGAACGGTAGTTAAGTAAGATTTGACCGCCATTAGCATCAATATTGTGGTAGCCGCCAGTGCGAGACTTCAGATTCGGAAAAATAGTTTTACCGAGTTGCAAATTCCCTTCAGGGGTGAACTTTGGTTGAATTCCTGAAGGACGCAGATACAAGGAGGCTAGTTGTAGACTGAATGCAAAGGTAGCAGGACACAACGATGTCGGCTCCTGGTTCATGAACAGGAGATGGCGACGGATAACTCCATCAGGATCGTGAATAAAGTCACTGAATCCCAGATTTGTTGTGGGGATTTCTGGTGCTGGCTTAATACCAGTGATGTTTGCTGTGCTAAGTAGGTAGGCATCAAAAAAATCCGGTATGTTAAGATATATAAATACTGAAAATGCATCTACAAAGTGATTTGTGTATGGGGGCACGTTTAAGGGTATTTCTGACGCATGAGCAAGACCAAACTT
>NZ_JADEXU010000124.1 GCF_015206895.1 Nostoc sp. LEGE 12450
TCAAAGGCTTTACAGAAATCATCTACATGACAGAACAAAGCATCTAAACTAAACATAGGACAGGTTGCTGGATTTGTTGTTATTTTCAGCTTACTACCTGTCCTTTTCCTTATCCCGAACTCAGGTTGGAATATTAAGAGGTTGTTCGAAAAGTGTTTGGCTGCGATTTTAGGCACTTACTGATTCTCCTTCATCCCAGGGTTGAGAGCTGCTTACTACAAAGCTTTAATTATTTACGCCAATAATTGATATTTCTCTTGAGCCAGGTTGTAAAGAGGTCGCCAAACTAAACGATTGGTCAACACTACTAATAGAGACATGATCGCTGTCGAAGCTAATAATAGTGAGAAATTGCCTGTCGCGGTGGCGTGAGAAATCGTTGCCCCTAATCCAGAAGTACTAATTACTCGCCCTTGAAATGTAACGTACTCACTTACGATACTGGCATTCCAAGCGCCACCAACAGCGCTAATAATTCCTGTAATTAGGTAAGGGAAGATTGCAGGTAAAATTAAGGTTCGCCAACGTTGTAAACGTGAGAGTTTATACACCGAAGCTGCTTCGATCAGGTCTGAGGGAATCGACTGTGCCCCAGCAATGACATTAAACAGGATATACCACATTGTCCCTAGCATCATCAGAGCGATCGCACCAATCTGCAAGCCGCCGGCGATGCGGGTTAAACCTAGCAGCAGCACTGGAAATAAGGCTGTTGCTGGCACAGAAGCGGCGATTTGTACCAATGGTTGCAATACTTGAGCCAACCGTCGATTGCGACCAATTGCTACTCCCACAGGTACAGTCCACAACAATGATAATATCAAAGCAATTATCACCCGCAACGCCGTTAACATAGCGCCCTTTATTACCTGTTGCCAATCATCCCAGCCTAAAGTCCGTAATAGTAGCACGGCTTCCCAAGTACCCCACAGGACAATTAAGCTGAAGCCACTAACAAATATCCAATTTAAAAAACTCGGCAAGTTGAGGTTGCCTTTAGCATTTATAGGTACTGAACGCACGGGAAACGACCGAATTAAACTGTCGTCTAAGACTGTTTGTAATGGCTGAAAAACGCGATCGCTAATTGCGCGTAAAGTAGGCGATCGCCTGAAAGTATCCAATATCCACGATTGGGGTGCATTTTCAGTTTCAATCATCTCTAACTTAAACCTTTCTGCCCAAGCAATCAGTGGCCGCCACACAAAAAAATCAGTTGCCACAATGATCGCAATCAGTAACCCCAAGCCCCAAAATATCGCTTTAAAGTCTCCTTTGTTGGCTGCTGTGCCTAAAAAAGAGCCTAATCCTGGTAAACGAAAATCTTGATTCCCCAAAGTAAATGACTCAATGGCAATTAAAAAAAACCAACCTCCAGCCACCGACATTACACTATTCCATACCAAACCAATCACACCAGATGGTAACTCTAATGTCCAAAAGCGTTGCCAAGGATTAAGCCGATAAACCCTTGATGCTTCTAGTAATTCTCGCGGAATACTCTGAAGAGATTGGTAAAAACTAAAAGTCATATTCCAGGTCATACCAGTAAAAATTAGCAAAATTGCTGCTAGTTCTACACCAATTCTCTGACCCGGAAACAGGGAAATCAAAGCTAGTACCACACCTGGTAAAAAAGACAATACTGGAATCGATTGCAGAATATCCAACATCGGAATTAAAATCCGTTCTGCAATTCGAGAGCGATAAGCAGTATAAGCATACAAGAGGGTAAAAATTAGAGAGAAAAAGTAAGCCAGTCCCATACGAATCAAGGTTTGGGCTGTATATCCTGGCAAAGCATTGATGTTTGTAGAAATTGTGAGTTCAGGTTCAAAAGTACCGGTAAATTTAGAAGCAGTTCTAATAATTGCCACAATGAAAGATAAAATTACCAGAATCAGCAATCCATCTTGCCAAGTCCAATTGCTACGTCCTAGAGTTTTATTAGCAGGAGTAAGAGGTCGGGTCATATACAGCAGTTTTCTTTTGTTGTGAAGTACAAATAGCGACGGGTTTTGAGGCAGGAGGCAGGAGGCAGGAGGCAGTAAATAGAAACTCTATCTAATGCGTGATTCCTGCATTTGTACCTCATTTATTTGCAAAGTTCTGTAAGTAGAGAGTAGGGGCAGATCAGAGGAGAATAATAAATGACAAATGACTAATGACTAATGACTAATGACTAATGACTAACAACAACTTGCTCTAAAAATATTTGTCCCGATGGCTCATCGTAGCCGTATATTTCGGCATAACGACCCCAATCTACGACGGTTTTTAATTGTCGTTCGGCTTCTTCTGGGCTAAAGTGACTTTCTAGGATATCTAATACCAGTTCTTCTGGAATGCGTTGATTATTTTTAGCTTCCAGAAGACGGTAAATTTGCTGTACCAAGCGAATATTAGCTAAGAGTTGCGATCGCATGATTTGTTTGCGTTCATCAATACCACCATTGATAAATTCCTGCCCGACTGGTTTCAAGCTAATATCGCCTTCTGCAAGTTCTACAAAATCCATTAATTTTGCAGCTTCTACAATGGGCAAAATATCATCTACTTCTAATTGCAATTCTTGGGCCAGGCGATATAAGTCTTTTTCTTGACGATCTTCTAAAAGTTCCAAAAGACCAGCAATGGAACCAGTTCGTACAGATGGTAAAGATTGATATTTTGCTGGTGGTGTTGCAGGTTCTACAGAGGTAGTCGTTGTTAGCTCAATTTTTTCTAATTCGGGGTTGGTGATGATTGTATAAACTCGATCTACCAAGGCTTGAAAAGTTGGATGTTTGCGATCGCGGTAATGGGGTAAAGTCACAGGTAAGTCAGCCCTAATTCTTCCCGGATTGCGTCCGAGAACAATAATTCGATCCGCCATAATTACCGCTTCTTCAATCCCGTGGGTGACAATGAGAATAGCTTGGGTGGGTATGCGACGTTCTAACCATAAATCTAATAATTCAAACCGCAAGTTTTCTGCCGTTAGCACATCTAATGCCGAAAATGGCTCATCCATACATAACAGTTCTGGTTCTACGGCCAAAGCCCTAGCAAATCCAACTCGCTGACGCATTCCCCCAGAAAGTTCTTTGGGATAGGCATTTTCAAACCCATCCAAACCAATAATATCAATCATTCGTAGCGCCTTTTGCCGCCGAGAATCTGGCGCTTCTCCTTTTGCTTTTAAACCTAGTTCCACGTTCTCTAGTACAGTTAACCAAGGATAAAGGGCAAAACTTTGAAAAACAATTGCTACCCCAGGATTTAAACCAACTAGGGGACGGTTATGATATATGACTTCACCTTGACTGGGAGGAATTAACCCAGCAACTATCCGCATTAAAGTAGATTTGCCTGAGCCCGAAGGCCCTAGCAATGCAACTATCTCCCCTGGACGTAACTCAAGATTGATATTTTCCAGAATGACAATCTGTTGGCCGTTGGGCTGCTGATAAGATTTGCTGACATTTTTTAGGACGATCAGCTGTTCGGTTGCTGTTTTAAATACCATAACTCTTTCTGTAAGAAAATAATTAAAAATAATCTCAGGTTGAGGTTATTTTACAGTTAAAGCAGACTAAAAATATTTGATTCCGCCATTTGAACCGTACTGTAGCCTAACTACTCGTTTGCATCGTCATAAAATTAGCTACAAGAGTTAATCGTAAGAATTCAGCACGGTCTAAACGCCCCACTACCGCTAATAAAATTCAGAAATCAGAATTTAGAAGGAATTTAATATGATTGGTATATTGATTTATCAAATTTTATCTTGATTATTGAACTATTTTAAGTTCTGGGTTCTTCCGATAAATCTATTAATTGCAGCTATATAATAATCGCATAACCAAATATTAAAATGAATAAATTCCTATAAATTGTTCTATAGGACTCATATTTTATTTATGAAAATATTCAGTACTTATTGCCTATTGCCTATTGCCTATTGCCTCTTGCCTCCAATTATGGCTACACCACCCTGCACGAACAGAAATCAAAACGGATTACCATATTAGATATGTGCATTTGAGTAAATCGGAGGAATTGCAGATATTAAATAAAGAACCTCTATTATGGTGGTTACAATAGAAGCACCTTATATATTAGAGATATAAATCTGATTCTTGTTGGGTGGCGATCGTGAATATAGAGGAATTAAAAAGGCGTTTTGCCGCAGGGGAAAGATATTTTCCAGCCGTCAACTTGAGTAGAAACAGGCTGATTGGAGCCTATTTGCCTGGAATAAATCTATGGGGATCTGACTTGAGTGGAGCTAACCTAGCTAAAGCTAAACTTTGGGGAGCAGATTTGAGTAGAGCTAACTTAGCGAAAGCGAATTTGACTAGAGCTAATTTGAGCGGTGTCAAACTGAATGAAGCCAATCTCCGGGGAGCCAAACTCAACTATGCCAAGTTATATGGAGCGAATCTAACTGGCGCTTACTACGATGAAAGCACTCGGTTTTCTAGAGGTTTTGACCCCATTAGTAGAAATATGCGGAAGGTGTGAGTTCCACCAACCTCTCCCTGCTTTGAACTTTAGTTCAAGTCTGTCCCTCTCCGAGTCGGCTGAGGTGTACATACAAGTCTTTAAGAGTTGCCCCACAAGCTTTTCATCCCCCCAATTCCCTTAAAAAAGAGGGGGTAAGAACCTCTCAAAGTCCTCCAATTTATCGGAGGATTTAGGAGGATCTACTACATTTTAGTTTTGTAGAGAGATGTGTGTACGCCGTAGCTCCGACTCGGTGAGGGACGGGTTTGTAAAGAAATTAGCATCTGAATGCTTAAAAACCGCAGAGACGCTGAGAGCGTAGAGGGAAAGGAAAGAGGAATAATTCCGATACAAAAGGATTTGATATTACTAGATGAGCAGTCGAAATGATGTTATTTCAAATAAGTGATGTTGATATATGTTGATGTGAGCCATCTGACATCGATGAGATCAACATTTGTTCAAAGACTTTGGAAAGAGCAGTTTGAAAACGCTGACGATGCTTGAGTTTGAAAAAAGGTCGAACTATTTCTGCGTAGGTGTAGCCTGCACTTCGGCTGCGCTCAGTGACCGCCGTCGGCATCGCACCGTTACCGTCTCTATTATCAATGACTCGAATTGCTCGTAGAGTTCCCAGTTGTATTTCTTTTTTTACCATCAACTCAGAAATTCCGATCGCACCGACACCATCTTCGATGGCTGCTTTTGTCATCTCTCCACTGTTGAATACTAAAATTACATCCAGTTCACTGAGATTGATTTCCCAATTTTGTAAGGCTTCCTCAAACCTTTGCTGGGTTCCAGAACCTGGTTCGCGCATCACCCAAGGGGTTTTAGTCAATTGACTTAAGTCAATTTCTCCCCACTCAAACCAAGGGTGTTTTCGACCTACTACTATTTGTAAGCGATCGCTGCCCACTATTTCATACTCTAGAGTATTCTGGAGCGCTGGCTTCACATCTCCTTCTACCAAACCTAAATCAAACTGTCCTGTGGCCGTTCCTAGACAAATCTCTTCTGTATTGGCAAGGCTACAGTTAATTTGAATACCGGGATATCGGCTCTTAAACTCACTAATCTTACTTGGTAGCCAGTAGTTACCAATTGTCAGACTTGATCCTAATTTCAATTCACCCCGTTGCAGATTGTTCAATTCTCGCAATCCCCGTTCAGTCAAGGAAACTTGATCGAGAATTTTCTGCGCTTCCACTTGCAGTAATTTACCCGCCTCAGCAATCTCGATATGGCGACCAATCCGATGGAATAGTTTCACACCATATTCTTGCTCTAAGTTGTGGATTGCTGCACTGACGGCAGGTTGTGTAATATAAAGCTCCTCTGCTGCGCGAGTAAAGTGTAAGTGCTGCGCCACAGCCAGAAAGATTTTTAGCTGCTCAAGGGTCATTCCTGCCATTTATGGTATCCCTACAACTTGGTGTCAAAGATTTAATCACTTTCATTTATCATTTTGACAAACAAAAGCATTTGATTCTATCGGTTAGTTTCACTAAAGTATAAATCAAAGCCTTTTACTTAGTCATTTGTCATTAGTCATTTGTCCTTTGTAAATGGCCAATGATTAATGCCCAATTGCCAAGCATCAAAATAAGGACTTCCAAAAATGAGCGGTTTAGTAACTGCAATTACCACAGGGATCACGGCATTCACTGCCACCAACATCGATGATATTGTGATTCTGACGTTGCTTTTTTCACAGATAAATAAAACGTTCCGCAGTCGTCACATCCTTGCTGGTCAGTATCTCGGCTTTGCTGCACTGATTGTTGCTAGCCTTCCTGGGTTTTTCGGTGGACTAATTATACCGCAGGACTGGATTAGACTACTTGGTTTAATGCCAATAATCATTGGTGTGAGTAGTTTACTAAAACGCGAAGAGGATTCACCAGAGCAAGGTGCAGAAGAAACCGAGCCATCTTGTCCCTCTATAGTTAGGAGCTTTTTCTCTGGGCAAACTTGTAATGTTGCTGCGATCGCCTTTGCCAATGGTAGTGATAATATCAGCGTCTACGTGCCTCTGTTTGCCAATTCAGAATTAGATAGTCTGCTGATTATACTCAGTGTATTCTTTGCCCTAGTGGGTGTATGGTGTTATACCGCTTATAAGTTGACCTACTTGCCTGCGATCGCACATTTTTTAACTGAAAATGGCAACACTTTTGTACCTTGTATCTTGATTGGTTTAGGCGTGTTTATTGTCACAGAAAACGTTACCTGGACTCTTTTATCTGTAGTTTCTAGTTATATATTCTCATTAATCTTAGGTTTCAATACTCAATCTTCGAGTGAAGAACAAGAAAAGTTAAGTATCTAGAAAGATGTGCATCATGAATTTTATTACGAAAATGAATTTAAAACTACAAAATATCTTCCCCATCAACAGGAATCAAAATATGAAAGTCTGGAAATCTCTGCTAATTGCCTTAATGATTTTTGCTAATCTAGCCTTCGCTCAACCTTCTTTTGCTGATAGACCAAAATTTAGCAAAAACCCTGATTATATCGAAATCACTAAAGCTCTTAACGAACTGTCTCAAACAAAAGATGCCCAAACTCAAGTTCAAGGTCTGACACCAGAAGAAATTCAAAAGAGAACCGAGGAATTAACACTGCAAAAATATGCTTTAGAGACGGGAATTAACTGGGGTAAATGCGAAAACCAAACAGGTAATACCATAGCAGTATACGGTAAAAGACCAAATGATGAAGACAATGAAGATGCCGTATACGACAATGGTCTGTATTTTCTAGCTAATGGTCAGTCAACTAAAGATAACTGGGATTGTGATGGCATCTATCTACCGAATGATATTAAGGTAGCAAACTTTACTTCTAGTCCGAATGGGCAAGGTGAAGAATTGACAGGACCTGTGGCTCTGAAAATCCTTGATGGAACTCAGTTGGTGATTAAGACAAATCCAGATAGTGGTGCGATTGAATTGAATGTTCCGACTGTAAAAGTTCTTAACAGCAATAAGGCTAACTGGTTTATCCCAGATATATCGCAGGCTATCATAGATACACGAGTTCCTAATGCGCCTACCAAGAAGTCTTGAAATAGAACTGCATAGTCTATTTTTGAAGGATTGTTCTCAATTTCAATAGCATAAGTAACAGCCAACATTAGAGAAAAAACCTGACTTGCACTGGTGAAAAATCTCTCTGATTCTTGGCTGTTTTTTTATGAACCCTTATTACTTATACCAATTCAATTAATGATTGCAACACATCTTTGGGTAAAGACGCGATGAATCGCGTCTCTACAAATGGTCTATTTATCGCATTCTTTTTTCAATTGGTATTAGAGCGGCTCTATACTATCAATTCCGAGTTTCGAATTCTTCCATTAGGCTTGTTTTATTTCGATATCTGCATTAAAAAAATTTTGAAAAAAATGTACAATCATAATAAGCATATTTCAGTAGCGCAACTATTGCGCTGGGTGCAAGTCATCTGGAAAGAGATTTCCTACTACCTCCGCATTTTTTTGAGAAGAGCCGCTTTGGGGATAAGGGTATTATTGATGCAATTAAAATCGAAATCTACAGAAGAAGATAAAGATCAAAAAAAGCCAGGACGACTCAATCCTTCTCGAATCCGAGATCACTTGGCAAATGAGCGTACCTACCTGGCTTGGATGCGGACAGGGATTGCTCTTTTAGGTTTTGGTGTTGTAATTGTGCGTTTGCGTGCCTTCCATGTACCTTTAGTACCCCGTCCCGGCAACGGCTGGAAGTTAGGTTTAGTCTTTTCGCTCGTGGGTTTGATTACAGTGTGGCTCTCAACCAGTCACTATTTCGCTGTCCGTCGTGATATCGAAGAAGATACTTATGAACCGACAGACAGATGGGTATTGCTGTTCAGTCTCGCTGTAATGATTCTCGGCACTGGAGTAATCTATTTTGTTTTTACAACTTCTTTAGATCCAATGAGTCCAGTTATCCCTGAGTGATGAGTGCTGAGTGCTGAGTAAAAAGAAGAGTACTTAGTACTTTCGCACTCAGTTTTTTCAAAATCGCACCTTATACAATTGGAATAATTCTCCTAATTTTTTGGTTACTACTTTAGCACCAGCGGCCTTAATGGTTTTTTCCCACTCAGCTACAGGCTCTAAAAACACCTCAGCCCCCAAATAGGTTTCTAGAACTGCCCAATCTTCTGCTAGAGGCTGTTCTGGGTTGAGGATGTCGAATACAAAATGTCCGCCTGGTTTTAAGACTCGCTTAACTTCTGCCAGTACTGCATTCCAATATTCCAGTGGAAAATAACAGCTAAATCCTGTTGCGATCGCTAGATCAAACTGCTCTGGTGAATAATTTAACTGATGGGCTGCTCCCAACTCAACACCTTTGAACAGCTTAGAATTCAACTGTGGCCCACGAGAGTTAAGGGTATCGCGTGCCACATTACTAATTTCTTGCCCATGAAAAAATGCTTGCCAATCCCGCCAAGGATAGATTAAGAAGCTGATACCACAGCCAATATCTAAACAGTGCTGGTTTTTTTGAGGTTGAGCAATTTCCCAAAAAGGGGAAGCAATTCTCCCTGAAAAACTACCTCCAATCCACTCACGGAATATCGGCATCGCCTGGACTTCGGTTGGGAGTTCAAAGGTTTCACGTTGATACTCTCGGTTAAAGCGATAGGCTATTTGACCTAATCTTTCGTCCCAGTTGCTTGATTTGGCTGAAGTAAAGAGATTTTGGAACTGCGAATCAGACTTTTTGGACATTAGATTTTTGCTACTCTTTCTAAGAATTGTAGTCAAATTTGTTTTGCGATCGCCTCCGGTGGGCGGGTACGCCATCGCATACCCATCAAATCTCCTGCTGGGGTTTGTCCTAAGTCGTCATTGGTCATTAGTAGCAATGACTAATGACCAATGACTAATCACTGCTATTCAACTTTTTCATACCAGATACCTACTTTCTCAAAAGCACCATAAGCAAGCTTGAGAAAATTCACTACTCTCTGTTTCCCAATTATCCCAAATTCTTTATACTCTCTAGCCTCTGCAAAAGTCAGGCGATTTTGGTCAATTATGTTTCTTTCTCTGTATGCTAACTTCGGAAAATCTATAACTTTTATCTGATATTTATTTACTATGTTCTGAAAGTTGGAGTCTGACTCTAGATGCTCCCAATCATCACACAGCCCAAAATTCCTCACCAGAATATGAGGGATTTTTTCACCGTAAGTATTCACTGACTGAGTAAACAGGTTGATGCTGTCATATCCTCCTGTCGATACAAACCATTTACAAAACATCACTCCCTGCGAACTTCCTAGTTCAAGTAATTGATTAGATTCAATCCACCCTTGCACTGCTCTATGCGATTGTGCGGCTAAGTTCACAATTACTGGTCTCTCTATGGCCCACTCAAATATTCTATCTGCCTTATTTGCCTGTCGTTCGTTCTCACTAAACACAGCATACTTGCATATTTCCTTATATACCCCTGCGACATCTGGATTCGATCTATCTGTCTCCACTGGTACAAATGGGATTCTCTTATCCAGACAATACTGAATCATTGTCCTGGCAAAGAGAGATTTTCCTACCCCACCTTTTTCACCATCCACAAAATGAATCGTCGGCATTACAGCCACCTCTAAATAGTTATTAAAGTCTGATATATCTTTCCCAAACTAAGAACTTTTTGGCCATTGCCCCCTAGTATTTTGGTGGTTTTATGAGAAAGTATAGCCGTGATTTGGATATATTCCAACAGTCTCATTTTACACAGGCGAAGTCCGTCTGCGAGGACTCAAACAAAACAAGGGCCTTAAGCCCCTTGTTGTAAGTTGGATTGAGAACTAAAAACCGAAAATTTAGGTTTTCAGACATTCTTGAAGACAAGAATTAGGAATTTTTAGAATAAATTGCCAAGGGAAGTTGTTTAAAATAAGCCTGGAGTTACTTGCAGATCAACACTATGGCAGAAATTCAGTTGGCGATTGAAGGGAAAGATGTGATGCCTACGGCGGGCTACGCCTACGCAGCAACAGAGGCGCTTTTCTTTTGGCAATTCCTGGTATATCTGGTAACTATGCAGTGAGTTCAGATGCATCGGAAAGAGAGGGAGTAACCGCAACAGTTGCTACCATCGTTGGTATTGTTGGGGGTGCGATCGCTATTGCTGAACAAATCCGCAAGTGGTATCAAGAGTATAAAGCCAAACAGTCTGGTAAAAGAATTGAAAAGGTGTTGATTGTCGGGCGTAATGGTAGGCGACTCCTTTTAGAGGATGCAACTCTGGAAGAGATTGGCCAAATTTTAGAATCGTAGAGACGCGATTAATCGCGTCTGCTGTTACGGAATTGGCGGTGGTAGACTTGGGGTAAATACTGAAGTCTCAAGATTCAAAGCGTGCAAACCCTCCACCTCGACCTTAAGCCAGTTGCCGAGAATTACGTAGAGTTATGTTACTTTGTTGATAATCCTAACCAGTATGAAAAGCGATCGCTCCTTTTAACAGAAATCGCTGATTTGATTAAGTTGGCTGAGAGAGATTATTACGTTTCGTTTTTCCCAGAGGATTATACGGTAACTGGACGGCGGTTGTATGACTGGTTGGATGGGAGCGATCGCACTCTGCAACCCTTGCTAGATAAGCATCGGCGTGAGGGGATTGTGTTAGCGATCGCTACATCTGAAAAACTTGCTCATTTGCCTTGGGAAGTGCTGCACGATGGCAATGGTTTTTTAGTGCAGCGTGTCCCGGCTATTGTCCCGGTGCGATGGGTGTCGGATAGCACGGTAAAAAAATTGACCATTGACGGGGAACCACAAAACCGGGCGCTGCAAGTTTTGTTTATGGCGACTTCGCCGTTGAATGTCGAGCCTGTGCTGGATTTTGAGGGAGAGGAAGCACGGATTTTGGAGGCGACAAAGCGGCAACCTTTAGCGCTGACGGTGGAAGAAAGCGGCTGTTTGTCGGAGTTGGGTTATTTAGTTGATGGTTACGACAGGGATTATTTTGATGTTTTACACTTGACGGGTCATGCTACTTTACAAGATGGGCAACCCCGCTTTATTACAGAAACGGCAACAGGTGAAGCTTTCTATGCGAGTGCTGGGGATATCGCCCAAGAATTACAATTTCGATTGCCTAAACTCATTTTCCTCTCTGGTTGTCGCACTGGGCAAGCTGGCAATGGCGGTTCTGTGCCGTCAATGGCTGAAGAATTGCTCAAATCGGGTGCAAAAGCGGTTTTGGGTTGGGGCCAAAAGGTTTTAGATCCTGATGCTACAGCCGCAGCAGCCGCGTTATATCAGGAATTATCAGCCGGAAAGCAAATCATTGAGGCTGTTGCTTGTACTTATCAAGCATTAATTAAGAACAAAGCGCGGGATTGGCATTTATTGCGGCTGTATGCAGCAGACAATTTACCGAGTTCATTAGTTACACCTTTGCGGACTCGTGGACGGAAACCAGCACCACCGCTTTCTGTTTCTACCCAGTTTTTAGATCCTGCGGGTAAGGTGAAAGTCCCGACGCGAGAGAGTTTTGTTGGTCGTCGTCGTCAATTGCAAAATTGTTTACGGGTGCTGAGTCAATCAACCGATGAGGTAGGGGTGTTGATTCATGGCATGGGCGGTTTGGGTAAAAGTAGTTTAGCAGCTAGGCTTTGTGACAGACTGCCCAATTTTGAGCGTGTTGTCTGGGTGGGGCGAATCGATGAAGCTAATTTGGTGAATCGCTTGGTGGAAAAGTTGGATGACAACGAACAACGCAAAAGCTTACAAAATTATGATGAAGAATTGAAGTTTCGGCTGCGGCGAGTTTTCCAGCAGTTACATGAGGAAGCAAAGCCGTTTTTGTTGGTGCTGGATGACTTTGAAGTGAATTTAGAACCTCGCGATCAGAATTATGTTTTGCAATCAGAAGCAGCAGAGGTAATGAAAGCTTTAGTTTGGGCAATTAGAGAAAATTCCACTTCCCACCGCATCATTATTACCTGCCGTTACGATTTTGAATTTACCCAGTTGCAGCATTTCTATAAACAGCCGTTGGAGGGGATGCGAGGCGCAGATTTGCGAAAAAAGTGTAATCTCCTCACAGCCTTTGGTGCAGAATCTCAGGTGGATGAGGCGTTAAAATCACAAGCGCAGAAGTTAGCAGATGGTAATCCCCGCTTGCTGGAATGGTTGGATAAGATTCTGCAAAATACAACTGTTGATGTGGCGGCAATTTTGAATCGGTTAGCAGCAGATCCGGTGGAGTTGCGAGAGCAAGTTTTAGCAGAGGCGCTGCTGGAACAGATGGATACAACCATGCGGGAGATGTTGTCACGGGGTTTGGTGTTTGAGTTGCCAGTACCGAGGGAAGCTTTAGCCGCAGTTTGTGATAGCATCGCCAATTTGGAACATTATATTAGTCGAGCAGTGGCGTTGGGACTGTTGGAGGTAAGCCATGATGAGGCGTTACGAGTGCCGCGCATTTTGCCTTTGCAGTTACTGGAAGATGGGGAAGTTTTGGATAAGCAAGCGGCTGAGGTGTTGTATCGCCTGTGGTGGGAAGAGGCGAAAACAGCAATTGAGGAACAAAAGCTAGAAATTCATCGGTTGGCGTTGCGGGGGAAGGTAGACAAGATTGCTGTAGAAATTGCAGGTAAATTGGCAAGAAGTTGGAAAAGTCAAAGCCGATTTCGGGAAGCTGTTCAATTATGCAAATCTACTTTAGAAATTGCTGAAGATTATTTAGTCTTACATGAATTAGCCCGCTCTGAACTACAACTAGGTGAAGTTAGTAAAGCACAAAAGTATTATCAAAAAGCCCTAGATATCTGTCCAGCAGAAGACGAACAAGAAAAAGCAGCAATTATTCACAACTTGGGAATCCTCAAAGCCAATAGCGGAGAAATAGAAGAAGCGATCGCCCTTTATCAACAATCCCTCGCTCTCAAAGAACAAATCGGCGATGTCCTAGGTAAGGCGGCGACGTTGCACGAAATGGGAATACTCAAAGCCAATAGCGGAGAAATAGAAGAAGCGATCGCCCTTTATCAACAATCCCTGACTATCTCTGAACAAATCGGCAATGTCCAAGGCAAGGCGATGACGTTGCACTGTTTGGGAATACTCAAAGCCAATACCGGAGAAATAGAAGAAGCGATCGCCCTTTATCAACAATCCCTGACTATCTCTGAACAAATCGGCAATGTCCAAACCAAGGCGGCGACGTTGCACTGTTTGGGAATACTCAAAGCCAATACCGGAGAAATAGAAGAAGCGATCGCCCTTTATCAACAATCCCTCGCTCTCAATGAACAAATCGGCAATGTCCAAGGCAAGGCGGCGACGTTGCACGAAATGGGGAGACTCAAAGCCAATACCGGAGAAATAGAAGAAGCGATCGCCCTTTATCAACAATCTCTCGCTCTCAAAGAACAAATCGGCGATGTCCAAGGCAAGGCGACGACGTTGCACGAAATGGGGAGACTCAAAGCCAATACCGGAGAAATAGAAGAAGCGATCGCCCTTTATCAACAATCCCTCGCTCTCAATGAACAAATCGGCAATGTCCAAACCAAGGCGGCGACGTTGTGGTGGTTAGGGCATATAGCAGAACAACAGGGCAATTACAATCAAGCACTAGATTATTTGCAACCAGCCTTGGAGATATTGCAGCGTATCCAATCTCCTGATGCTGAGAGATTAGGGCAAGTGGTGGTGAGAGTGCAAGATTTAATTCGTAATTCGTAATTAAGAAAGTGAGAATTTAATTTGGCTTTACAGGTTGGCATCTGTCGCCTATTTTGAAGAATTCCTGTAAGCGATCATTGCCTATTTTGGTTAAGTTGATTTATCCACGAGTCTTTGAACTCCATTAATGAGCCTTTGATACTCATTAAAGAGGTTCTGAACTCCATTAATGAGTCTTTGAGCTTCATTAAAGAGGCTTTGAACTCCATTAATGAGTCTTTGATACTCGTTCAGCAGTTTTTTAGACTTGTGGCTTGGTTGTCGGAGATTGCGATCGCCATAATTCACCCCAAGCACACCCTTCTGAGACGTTCTGCTAGCATTTCCAAGATTTTCTATGCCTTCACGGAACCCGCAAACATACTTAACTAGTAAACGTAATATTCTGAGAAAAAGGCTCATTTAGATGAGCCTTTTAAGTAACCACGCAAAATTAATTACAGTCATTGCGAGCAAAGCAAAGCAATCCCAGCCCTTGCGATTGCTTCATTTCGCTTCGCTGCATTCGCAATGACATTGTGTAATTAATTTTGTTTATCTACCTAACAGACAAAGGAGATATTAGCCTAAATCGAAAAGCAAGATTTCGCCGCCGATGTTGGTGCTAATTTCTAGCTGTTCTTCGCTGTTGATTTGTACACCATCGCCTGCTCTGAGTTCTTCACCATTTAAATCGACTATGCCTTGCGCTATTTGTAACCAGGCATAACGACCAGATTTGACTTGATAATTAACAACATCACCTGACTCTAAAACAGATGTGTATAAATCAACATCTTGGTGAATTGTCACAGCACCATCGCGCCCATCTTTAGCAGCAATTAAGCGTAATTTGCCGCGCTTTTCTTCCAGAGGAAAAGATTTTTGTTCGTATCTTGGCGTTATTCCTTCTCGATCGGGAAGAATCCAGATTTGTAGTAAGTGTAGTGGTTCATCTGGCGAAGGATTAAATTCGCTGTGACTGATTCCAGTACCAGCACTCATAATCTGTGCATCACCGGGACGAATCACCGATCCAGTACCCAAGCTGTCTTTATGCTCTACAGCACCTTCTAAGACATAAGTGAGGATTTCCATGTCACGATGACTATGGGTAGGGAATCCTGCACCGGGGGCAACGCGATCATCGTTAATCACTCGCAGAGAGCGAAATCCCATGCGGTTCGGATCGTAAAAACTACCGAAGGAAAATGTGTGATAACTATCGAGCCAGCCAATTTTAGCGTGACCACGGGCGTTGCGATCGTGAATTAAGTGGGTAATTGTATTTTGAGACATAAATCTACCTCTTTGTTAATGAGTATTTAGTTAGGAACGACTCAATTTTGGATTTTAGATTTTAGACTTTCCGGCGGAACGCTACGCGTAGCTTGCTTCCCCGCAGGGATACGCTCAGTGAACTATTTTAAATTGCAGGAAAAATCTAAAGTTGGCATTTGAAATCAAAATGGAATTAGCATACTTTTTCACTCACCTAATAACTTTTTCAAGTTTAAGTATTAATTTTGATGGATGACTTGTTGAAGATATTGGTGAATTTCTTGACTTCCTTTTGAACTATTTCAATAGTAAGGTATATACATATAAATGAAAAGTACGCACTTAAAAGTGACGTACTTACCAAAAAGATACTATTAGATTTAAGAAAGACTACTTTTCTCAGAAGTGCTTATTTTACAGCAGCAGGAATCTTTTGAGTTTTAGTAGTACCAGCGTTACCATTCTCTTCTTTGATTTCTGCTATTTGTAGATGAGCTTCTAAGAACCAGAGTCGTTTGTCAATGGTACGAGAAATTTCGGTGTAAAGATCGGCGGTATCGAGGTCGTCTAATTCATCAGTTTTTGCGATCGCTTCTCTAATATGTTTCGCATAGAGTGCAAAGCGATCTGCTAAGGCTGTCACATGATCTTTACCATCCAAAATATCTAAGGGATATTCTGGCAGAATTGAATTACTAGCTGCGGCGCGGGCTGTTCCGAAAGCGTATCCGCCTAAAGCTGTGACGCGTTCAGCTACTAAATCGATGTATCCTTCCAATTCCCCAGCAAGTTCATCAAATAATAGATGTAGCTGATAGAAGTCAGTTCCTTTAACATTCCAATGCGCTTGCTTTGCTTGGGTTTTTAAATCCGAAGTAGCTGCTAAGGTTTGGTTGAGAAGTACCACGATTTGAACTCTCGCTTTGGCGGGAATGTCAATGCGGGTAGGGTACAGACGTGATGTAATGCTGTTGTCGCTCATGGGTCTACGTTGTTAATGCCTTTTAAATCTAACTTTACAGATAATGGCTGGCTGTGCGAAACTCTCTGACGATGGATTGTATTAATGCCTGAATGTGTTACTGTTTAAGGCTTTATACCATTTGGAATTTTAGATTGGTCAAGTTAAAAATGACATTTAGATGTGATGGTTTTCTATGGTATTAAATGTACCACCAAAAAGCCGATCGCGAATTACATCATTCTGCAAAAAGTCATGGGGAAAACCCAGTTCAATTTTGCTAATTTCATCTAAGCGTTGCAAATGTTCTGGCGAGAGGCTGACATCTAAAGAAGCTAAGTTATCTTGAAACTGCGTTAATTTACGTGCCCCAATTATGGGAATAATCACACCACTTTGAGCTAGTAGCCAAGCTAATGCCACCTGCGAAGGTGTGTGGCCAATTTCTGCTGCAACTTCACTAACAACTTGAGCGATCGCTAAATTCCGTTCTGAAATACTTCCTAAGCCTGGATTTGTTAATCGTCCTGGTTCATCGCCTGCTTGAGGAGGTTGATTATACTTACCTGTTAGCACACCACCACCCAAGGGCGACCAAGGCGTTACCGCCAAATCAAAAGCCTTAGCCATCGGTAGCAAATCACGCTCTGGTGTTCGCTGAATTAAACTATACTCAATTTGCAGCGCGACAAACTGCGTCCATCCTTGGAACTGAGCAATGGTATTTGCTTGAGAAACGATCCAAGCGGGTGCGTCAGAAATGCCAATGTAAAGTACTTTACCTTGACGGACTACATCATCAAGCGATCGCAATACTTCTTCAATAGGTGTTGTGAAATCCCAAGCGTGCAACCAAAATAAATCAATGTAATCGGTATTCAGTCGTTTCAGGCTGCCTTCTAAAGACTGAATTAAATTCTTGCGATGGTTTCCACTGGCGTTAGGGTCGCCCTTTTTGTCATTCATCTGCAAGGGAAAAGAATATTTTGTCGCAACTACAAAGCGTTCTCGTTCTTTTGCGATTAACTCACCGACAATTTTTTCACTACTACCATCGGTATAACCGTTGGCGGTGTCAATGAAATTTCCCCCTGCTTCTGTATATGTATCAAAGATTTTACGACTTTCGTCAACAGATGCACCCCAACCCCAATCTTCACCAAAGGTCATGGTTCCCAAGGAGAGTTCAGAGACTCTTAATCCGCTTTTGCCCAAGAGTTTGTATCTCATGAATATTTTCTCTTTAACGAAAAAACAACGCGAATACCATTCCAAAGGCATGATAACAAAGTTGTCATTTGTCCTTTGTCATTGGTCATTAGTAAAGGCTTTAAGCCTCTTTACGTTTTGTAATATACTTGGGGTTTTTCGCGCTAACTTAACTTTAGCGAAGTAAGAGCGATCGCTTGCATTGTGAATACATTAGCCCGCTTTGTGAGTGCGCTAGCCCGCTTTGTGAATGCGAACGCTTGCATTTTGAATACATTAGCCCGCTTTGTGAATGCGATGGGCTTTGCAACGGTAGCCGCTACAATAAACCTAAGTCAAGTCAAAATAAGACATAATGACCTACACTTCATCCAAACTACTGACTTTTGAAGAATTTATAGCCCAATATGGTGATAATACACGCTACGAATTAATCGATGGACAACTAAGAGATATGGAACCTACAGGACTACACGAAGCTGTTGCAGGTAGTATTGCTGGTAGAATCTATGTCGAAATTTTTAATTCTAATTGTAACTGGGTAATCCCAAAAACCTGTCTGATTAAACCACCTGCTGCTGAAGCCACAGCACTGCGTCCTGATGTAATTGTTTTAGATAAAGCTGAACTTAGTAAAGAACCGCTATGGTCAAAAGAACCTATTATTTGTAACGGCAGCACAATCAAACTTGTTGCTGAAGTTGTTAGCACTAATTGGCAAGATGATTATGCCAGAAAAGTTGAAGAATACGCTTTTCTTAATATCCCAGAATACTGGATTGTTGACTTTCGTGGCTTGGGAGGCTTGCAATTTATCGGCAATCCTAAACAACCCACCTTTACTGTTTGTCAGTTAGTTAACGGTGTTTACCAGCAACAACAATATCATTTAGGAGATACTATTTGTTCTGAACTATTGCCAAATTTACAACTTAAACTTGACGATATCATGCCTATTTAACAACTTAAATTTGGTTTTGGCTCTTACTGAGGCAAGAGCGATCGCTACAGTTTTCTACGCTAGAATAATTATTTTTATGAACTACTACGTAATCTACGACGGAAATTGTAATCTCTGCGTTACTTTAGTGCAATTACTAGAAACCTTAGACAAGGGAAAGTTATTTCGCTACGCTCCCATGCAAGATGAGCAGACACTTTTGCAGTGGGGAATTACAGCCCAAGATTGTGAACAGGGGATGATTTTAATTGATGGCAATGAACCTCAGAGACGTTGGCAAGGTAGTAACGCCGCAGAAGAAATTGGGCGGTTATTGCCAGCAGGAAGTATATTTGTAGACGCTTATCGAGCCTTACCGGGAATGAAATGGGCAGGCGATCGCTTTTACGAACAAATCCGCGATAATCGCTACACCATATTTGGTAAGCGTTCTAATACTTATGAGTCGTCTTATTGTGTAGATGGTAGCTGCAAACCAATTTAAACCACGGCAAGCAAGAGACGCGATAAATCGCCGTCTCTACAAAAGGCTGATTATTGTAGAGACGGCGATTCATCGCGTCTTTGTGATGATTCATCTCGGTTTTGTGATAATTCATCGCGGTTTTGCCATCTAAAATTTTCATCAAAAAACCTTAACTGAACCGTAATTGCGCTGCCTCCTTCGCAACTAAATTTGTCATTAGACAGAATTTATTCTGTAAAAAATCCGCCTCCAGGTGCTAGCAAAAAGTCTGGTAGACGAACCATTATGCTATCTGGCGTGTTTGTAAACATTGTGCAATCAATGACATGCGATCACCTCCGGTGGGCGGGTACGCCATCGCCTCCGGTGGGCGGGTACGCCATCGCACGACAATTCGGCACAACATACTGACGGGAGGGATACTGCGTGAGAATTGGTGCTAACTACTTGGGTAATGGAGAATGTGAATTTACAGTTTGGTCGCCGCTATTAGATAGCGTCACTGTAAAAACTTTGACACCACAGGAGCAGGTTATTCCCCTCAAGCCTCAGTCTGAGGGATATTGGCACGCGAAAGTAAACGATGTATATCCAGGCACGCTTTATCGGTATGTCTTGAATGGCCAAGACGCTTTTGCCGATCCTGCGTCGCAGTATCAACCGGAAGGAGTGCATGGCCCGTCTCAAATTGTCGATCATCAGTTTGAGTGGACTGATGAAGGGTGGACTGGTATCCCTGTGGAGTCGATGATTTTCTACGAACTCCACGTTGGGACTTTCACACCTGAAGGAACTTTCACCGCCATCATTTCCCGCTTACCGGAACTTAGGGAACTGGGAATTAATGCGATTGAAATCATGCCTATCTCTCAGTTTCCGGGAGACACCCATATTGAAGCTTCTCTGACATACCGTAACTGGGGCTATGATGGCGTTTACCCTTATGCAGTCCAAAATTCCTACGGTAGCCCAGCCGAACTGAAGCAACTGGTAAATGCTTGCCACCAACACAATATCGCTGTGGTGTTGGATGTGGTGTATAACCACTTTGGGCCAGAAGGCAACTATATGAGTCAGTTCGCGCCCTACTTTACTAAAACCTATAAAACACCTTGGGGTGAAGCGCTGAATTTCGATGATGCCCATAGTCAGGGTGTGCGAAATTATTTTATTGAAAATGCGCTTTACTGGTTGCGCGAGTTCCACATAGATGCGTTGCGCCTTGATGCCATTCAAGCAATTTACGACTTGGGGGCAAAGCATTTTCTTTGGGAACTGGCGGAAGCAGTTCATCATTTTTCACAACAAGGGCAAAAATGGAAACGCCATTTAATTGCTGAAAGCGACTTGAATAATCCGCAAATCATTCGTCCAGCAGAACTGGGTGGATATGGTCTTGATGCCCAATGGAGTGATGATTTTCACCATTCACTGCACGCACTCTTGACAGGCGATCGCCAAGGATATTATCAAGATTTTGGGCAAACTGCTCAGTTGGCAAAAGCTTATGAAGATACTTTTGTCTACGATTGGAAGTACGCACCACACCGCAAGCGATTTCATGGCGTATCTTGCCGCGATCGCAATTTATCACAGTTTGCAATCTGCATTCAGAATCACGATCAAATCGGCAATCAAATGAAAGGAGAACGCCTCACTCAGAGGATCTCTTTTGAAGGATTGAAGTTAGCTGCTGGTGCTGTGCTGCTTTCACCTAATTTACCCCTGTTATTTATGGGTGAGGAATATGGAGAAACTGCACCCTTCATTTATTTTGTCAGTCACTCCGATCCCGATTTGATTCAAGCAGTTCGAGCCGGACGCAAACAAGAGTTTGAAGCATTTCACTATGCAGACGATCCCCCAGATCCCGAATCGGCAGAAACTTTCCTAAAGTCTAAACTCAATTGGCAATTACGCCATGAAGGAAATCATAAAGTTCTGTGGGATTGGTATCGTCAGTTAATTAATTTACGCAAGACGCATCCAGCACTTTTAAATCAAGACCGCAATTTCATCGAAGCGACTAGCGATGAAGAGAAAGAGGTGGTTATTGTACGTCGTTGGTGCGAATCAAGTGAACTAATATTTGTGATGAATTTCAATTCTTCTCCAGTGACGGTAACTCTGCCGTTTAAGCAAAATGCTAATAAATTGTTAGACTCTGCTGATACCTCATGGTCTGGGGTTGGTTCTGAAGCTGCTGAACATCTGTCTGCGGGAAAAGAAGTGAAATTGCAACCTACTAGTTTAGTACTGTATGAAAAAGGATGAGGGGGAGAGTTAGAACTTCAAGTTTCAGCCTCATAACCTCAACGTTCGAGCAAAAAGGTTCAACGTTCAAGTAAAAAGGTTCAACGTTCGAGTAAAAAGGTTCAACGTTCAAGTGAAAAGGCTCAACGTTCAAGTAAAAAGGCTCAACGTTCAAGCAAAAAGGTTCAACGTTCAAGCAAAAAGGTTCAACGTTCAAGCAAAAAGGTTCAACGTTCGAGTAAAAAGGTTCAACGTTCGAGTAAAAAGGTTCAACGTCCGAGCTAAAAGGTTCAAATTCCCCCACATGTCAATAGGTTTCAGATAAGATCCCCCCGCCTGCGGCGACCCCCTTAAAAAGGGGGTAAAGATCGGTAAAAGCCCCCCTTTTTAAGTGGGGTTGGGGGGATCTTCCAGAGACAAACACGTTAACCGAACGGTATCGCCCTATCTCTTATCACAACAAACTCATGCGAATTCCTACCGCAACTTATCGAATTCAGTTTACACCCCAGTTTGGCTTTGACAATGCTAAAGCGATCGCAGCTTATCTAGCAGATTTGGGTATTTCCGATTTATATGCCTCCCCCATTTTCAAAGCCCGCTCCGGGAGTACCCACGGTTACGATATAGTAGATGCCACTCAACTTAACCCAGAACTGGGAACTAATGAATCCTTTGATGCCTTAGTTAGTGAAGTCCAATCCCTTGGTATGGGCTGGTTACAAGATATAGTGCCCAACCACATGGCCTATAGCAGCGAAAACGATTATTTGATGGACATATTGGAACACGGCCCAGATTCCAGCTATACTGACTACTTCGATCTTTCTTGGAATGCTCCCTTTGGCGATCGCCAAGAGCGAATTCTTGCTCCTTTGCTGGGAGATTTCTATGGTGCATCCCTAGAAAACGGACACATTCAACTACAATACGAACAAAACGGTTTAACCGTAAACTATTACAGCTTAAAACTGCCGCTACGATTAGAGTCTTATACAAAATTTATTACCCATAATCTGGGCAAACTCACACGCACACTCGGACGCAATCACCCCGATTTTATTAAACTCTTGGGTATTTTGTATATTCTCAAAAGTGTGCCCTCAGAAGTTGCAGGAAAACAGCGACAAGACCAAATTGCATTTATTAAAGGATTGGTTTGGGAACTCTACACCACAAATGATGCCATCCGCGAGTTTATTGACGAAAATATCCAAACCTTCAACGGAGAACCAGGTAATTCAGAAAGCTTTAACTTGTTAGATGAATTACTCAACGATCAATTTTACCGTCTCGCTTTCTGGAAAGTTGGGGCGGAAGAAATGAACTACCGCCGTTTCTTTACTGTCAACGAACTGATTTCCGTTAAAGTTGAAGAAGTGCGGGTTTTTAATAATACTCATAGCCTAATTAACAAGCTAGTTGAAGAGGGTAAGTTTACAGGCTTACGCATCGATCATATTGATGGACTGTATAACCCAATCCAGTATCTACAAAGGCTCCGGGAAAAGACGGGAGATGTTTATATTACGGTCGAGAAGATTTTAGAAATCACCGAAGACCTGCCGGAAAACTGGGAAATTGAAGGTACGTCGGGATATGACTTTCTTAACTATGTAAATGGTGTATTTTGTCAAACTGAAAATGAATCATCCTTCGATAAAATTTATCAAAACTTTATTGGTTCCAGAGTAGATTATTCATCAGTAGTGAAGGATAAAAAGCACCTGATACTAGAAAAGAATTTAGCGGGTGATATTGACAATTTGGCTCTTTTGTTAAAGAACATTTCCAGCAAATACCGCTATGGCAATGACTTTACACTCAATGGCTTAAAAAGAGCGATCGCCGAAGTTTTAACCCTGTTCCCGATTTACCGCACATATATTACACCAGATGGGATTGGGGATAGCGATCGCGCTACCATTCAAGAAGTAATTCGCCAAGCCAAAGAACAAACGCCCTTGTTGCAGCATGAACTGACCTTTATTGAAAAGTTAATGGTGCTAGATTTTGATAATTCTCTGACTCAAACAGAACGCGAACAGTGGATATATTTTGTCTTGCGGATGCAGCAATACAGCGGTCCGCTAATGGCCAAAGGTGTAGAAGATACCACGTTATATGTTTACAATCGGTTACTGTCATTAAATGAAGTCGGGGGAAATCCCGGTCACTTTGGTATCGATTTAGCCAAATTTCATGCCTTTAATAAACAGCACCAAGCAACCTGGCCTCACACAATGAACACCACAGCTACCCACGACACCAAACGCGGCGAAGATGTGAGGGCTAGGTTAAATGTGTTGTCAGAAATCCCCGATGAATGGGATCAGCAGGTAAATACCTGGAGTGCTATTAATCGAGGAAGTCGCAGTCATCGCCACGGGTTTGCTATGCCCGATCGCAACGATGAGTATTTTCTCTATCAAACCCTTGTAGGGGCGTTTCCCTTTGCGGAACAGGAACACGCATCCTTCGTGGAACGGGTGAAAGACTATATAATTAAGGCAATTAGAGAAGCGAAAGTGCATACAGCATGGTTGCGACCTGATAGCGAGTATGAAGAAGCCTGTACTTCCTTCATTGAAAAGGTACTAGACCCTTCCATCTCCAAAGAATTTCTAGAATCCTTTCAACCCTTTCAACAGCGAATTGCAGAATATGGTATCTTCAATTCCCTTTCCCAAACTCTGCTGAAAATTACCGCACCCGGCGTACCCGATTTATACCAAGGAACAGAACTTTGGGAACTAAGCCTAGTCGATCCAGATAATCGCCGTCCCGTAGATTTTGAACAGCGACGTACCTACTTAAACGCCATCCGCGAACAAGCCAAAACAGATATTCTCGGACTAATTCAGGAGTTGCTAAACGATAAAACGGACGGCAGAATCAAACTATTTTTAACGGCTCAATTACTCAAAGCCAGAACAAACTATGTCTCATTATTCCAGGATGGCGACTATCTGCCCTTAGAAGTTCAAGGAACTTACGCCAATCACATTATTGCCTTTGCACGACGAGAAGGAAATCAAACAGCGATCGCGATCGCACCTCGCTTTTTAACCAATCTTATCCAGGCTGGAGACAACCCCCTGGGCGAGTCAGTTTGGCAAGATACCCACCTAAAATTACCCTCTGGAACTCCCCTGACTTGGACAAACGTTCTCACTCAGCAACCTTTACAGGCTACAGAAACCCTATCTATCGGATCTGCCCTTGCCCATTTTCCAGTTGCTTTGTTAGTTAGTAGTGCTGAGTGAATCTGTTTTACGTCTGACAATTCAGCAGTCCACGAAAAACCTAACCCCCAACTCGTCGCGGGAAGGGGGAAAATTTAAAGTCTTTCTCCTTCTAGGCTACGGTGTAGTACCTATTACCCCCCTCAATCCCCCCTTATAAGGGCAGGGCTGTTTCATTCCCTAAAAGACGCTGATTTACAAGCGTTTCAAGTAAAAAAAACAGGTGACTAAAAAATCTGATTGGGCAAGAAAATGGTGTTGGCACTTAAATTTGCTGGTTGAGGTGGTAGTTTTTCTTTTTCCCACCCAAGCAAATTTCTGACTCATACTCTTGACAAAATCCCTAAGAGATCGAATGAAACAGCCCTGCCTT
>NZ_JADEXU010000125.1 GCF_015206895.1 Nostoc sp. LEGE 12450
GCACACTTGTAAAGCTGTAAAATATGCAGGATAAGTGCTAGGCTATTTAGTTGCACTTGAGTAAAATCACTGAAATTATCAGATTTGAACGAATGGCACACTTGTAAAGCTGTAAAATATGCAGGATAAGTGCTAGGCTATTTAGTTGCACTTGAGTAGTGGCTTGTTGTTCGGCAAGTGATAGCATTATTTGTTCAATGCGTGCGATCTAGTCAATTTGAAAAGTACTCTCTTTACAAAACAGTAGACGCGTCTTCGGCTTTTTGGTATGACATCGCCCCTTGAATTACCCTTGTCACAACTGCCCTCCAATACTTAAAAATGCTCTGGTTCTACAAGGCGGACAGTTTTTTATTGCACAGGTGGGTTCAAGAGAGTTTGCACCCATTGTCGGCAATTGTAATTGTCGTGCAGTGCATTGTTTACTGGCCACGAGCAGTCAGATTGCGTGGAGAGTCGAATGCCACTAAGAAAAGCTGAAAGCTCGCCTGAGCTGGGTGTAGGGGGTAGGGTGTAGGGAAAGATCAAGAAAAGTAAATATGAGTGCGGATAGAAATAAATTTTTTCCTCACTACACCCAACACCCGACACCCCACACTCAAAAGCCTGATATATAGTGGGTTTGCCGTTATCTTAGTGCCATTCCGTGGAGAGTCCTTTTACCAAGAATTGCTCAAACATTAGTGGGAAGTTGATTCAGGTTCAATCTTGGGCTAAAATAAACCTTACTCCGTTACTTTAAGCGACTCAGAAGATAACGAACACACAATTGTTTCTCAGCAGTATAAAATTAGTCACTTGCTAACAGTGTCTCATAGTTTTTGTTATAGTTAAAGTCAGAGAAAAGGACATGGCTCGGCAATGCTGTAACCTTGAGCATAATCCACCCCAATAGCTTTAACTTTTTCTAAAATGGCATCATTTTCAACAAACTCTGCAATAGTTTGAAGTCCCATAATATGCCCAACATGATTAATTGCTTCAACCATTGCTAAATCAATAGAATTATCCAAAATCTGCTTAATAAAACTGCCATCAATTTTGAGAAAATCTACAGGCAGGTTTTTAAGATAAGTGAAAGATGACATTCCACTACCGAAGTCATCTAATGCAAAGCGGCAGCCAAGGCTTCTTAATTCACTAATAAATAAAACAGCTTTACTTAAGTTACTAATAGCAACAGTTTCAGTAATCTCAAAGCAGATCATTTGGGGTGGAATCTGATGCAAAGCAAATTGCTCATGTATGAATTCAATAAATTGCTCATCATTGATACTTGCACCTGAAAGATTAATCGCATAAATAGAATTGCATTGCTGATTCTTTGATTGGCAATCATTCCAGGTATCACGGTATTGTTGCCCTTGAGTAGCAAATAGGGTACGAATTACCCAACGATCGATTAAATGCATGAGGTTATAACGTTCTGCGGCAGGAATAAATGCCATAGGTAATACCAAAGCCCCATTTTCATCTTGCAAACGCAAAAGGACTTCATAATGTTGTTGTTTCATCTCAGTTTGCAAAACTGGAATAATCGTTTGGTAGTAGAGACAAAATCGATTTTCTTCCAAAGCATGAGCAATACGCGTTACCCATTCCATTTCGCCTTTCTGTTGTAGTAGATCGATATCGTCTACTTGATAAACGTGTACCCGATTACGTCCGCGATTTTTAGCTGCATAGCAAGCGGCATCTGCAAGACTTAATACATGAGCAACACTTTCACTCTGCGTATTAATCATAACTAATCCAATACTAGTGCCAATTGTAAAAAGCTTTTCTTGCCATATAAATCGAAGCTCCTGAACCTTTTGGCGTATAGAATTGCAAACTCGTTGTGCCTGTTCTAGTGAGCATTGATTGAGAAGCAAGCCAAATTCATCCCCACCGATGCGGGCTAAAGTATCTGTCTTATACCACTTTTATATGAAGCTGCATATAATAGAGAAAATAACTCGATAAATTAAAATAACCATGAGCCGCCCTTTTAAGATTGAAATCGCAGAGAGCGAAGAAGAACTTAAAAAACGTCTACAAACAGCGAATTTAGGAACCCAGAAAGAAAAGCTTATTATGCTGTGGTGGATAAAAAGCGGGCAGGTTAAGGAGCAGCAAGAAATCGGAAAACGCTTGGGAAAAGATACTTCAACAGTCACGAGATGGTTGCAAAAGTACAGAACTGATGGTATATCAGGCTTATTAGAAATTAAAAAAGCACCAGGAGCAAAACGGAAAATTGATGCAGATGCGATCGCAGCACTTGAGGAGGAGTTAAAAACAGGAAAAGGCTTTACTAGCTATGGTGCAATAGTTGAGTGGTTAAAAGAAGAACATGGACAAGATATAGAGTATGCAACAGTTTATGCCTGGGTTCGATATCGGTTAGGAGCAAAACTAAAAGTGCCTCGTCCTCAAAGCCACAAACAAGACGAGAAATTGGTATCTGAATTTAAAAAAAACTCGGAATCATTCTTAATTGTCTAGAAAAACATCTAGCACCCGGCAAGTGTGTTCGCTACCTGTGCCAGGATGAAACTAGGGTTGGACTCAAAACCCTTACAGGAAAAGTGATTACAGCTTCCGGAGTTAAGCCCACTGTTAAGGTGATATGGCCAAGAGATAACTTTTGGATTTATGGTGCAATTGAACCATTGACTGGAGACCACTTCCTTTATGAGTACCCAAAACTGAATGGTGAGTGTTTTCAACAGTTCTTGGACTGGCTATCTCAACAATTAGCTGGTGATTACGCTATTTTACAGGTTGACCAAGCACCGGCTCATACAAGTTCAGAGATTAGCTGGCCAGAGAATATTATTCCTCTATTTCAACCACCATCGGCTCCTGAACTCAATCCTATCGAAAGGCTTTGGCAAGCTCTTAAGAAACCACTCAAAAATCAACTGTTCTCTTCTTTACAAGCTTTACGTGAACGCATCCAAGAGATATTCGACCAACTTACATTTGAGCAAGTAATTTCTGTCTCTTCTTATAACTTTATCCTAGAAGCTCTTTTCTATGCAGCTTCACATTAAATTGGTATTACGCACTTGACTTTGAAATAATGCTGTCACTTGACGCAAGAGTTCGTCGCCAGCAAGATGACCACAGGTATCGTTGACGATTTTGAATTGGTCTAAATCTAGATAGCAGAGGGCGTATTGCTGGTTATGCATTTTGGCATCGTTAATAGCCTGCTCCAGGTAGTGTTCAAACTCGCGTCGATTTACCAGTCCAGTTAAAGCATCATGGCTAGCCTGCCAGGAAAGTTGTCGAGATAAGTTGCGGTTACGGGACACATCATGAAATACCATGACTGCTCCAATTATCTCACCGTTGCTAGCACGAATTGGAGCAGCGGAATCATCAATGGGAAACTCATCCCCATTACGCGCAATTAAGATTGTATGATTGGCAAGACCAACGGTTTTCCCTTCATACAAAGCTGTTTCCAGCGGATTTATCACTGGTTCACGAGTAGTTTCGTTAACAATCTGAAATACTTCAGAAAGTGGCAATCCTTGTGCTTCTAATTGACTCCAGCCTGTCAGCTTTTGGGCGACCGGATTGAGATATCGTACTAGACCCAGGGAATCCGTTGTGATAACTGCATCTCCAATTGATTGCAATGTCACTTGGGCTAGCTCTTTTTCTTGAAACAGTGCTTCTTGGGCTTGCTGGCGCTCAACTTCTTTGCGCTGGCGATCGCTAATTTCAGCCGCTAGTGATAAATTGATTTGATTCAACTCGGCATTTTTGCTTTCTAACTTTTGCGAATATGTTTGCAATTCTTGGTATAGTTCCGCGTTTTCCAGAGAAATTGCTACTTGGGAAGCTAATAAACTCAGCACTTTCACATGGTTTTGAGTAAACGCACCTTTAGCGAGATTGTTTTCTAAATAAAGAATACCTTTGAGTTTACTTTGATAAATAATCGGCAAACAAAGCACAGATTTAGGCCGATTGTTCCGAATGTAAGGATCGTCAATAAAAAGTTTTTCCTCTGCTACGTCATCCAATACTAAAGTCGATTGAGTTCTAGCAACATAGTTAATTAATGCTACAGGCAAAATTGGACTTGTTTCTATTGGTTTAGCTGGCAACAAAATAGCGTTATCTCTATCTATAAATCCCTCAGCTACTAGAAGCCATTGGTCTGATTGTTGTAAGAGAAGCATCCCGGTTCTTGCTCCCGCATTTTCAATCATACTGTTCATTAATTTGTCAAGCAATTTACTCTGAATAATTTCATCAGAAAGTGCTTGAGAAGCTTTGATGACAGTAGCTAAATCTAATGTTGCGAAATCGAGTCCAATTGTATCGTTAGCTGTAATCCCTATATTTGTTAGCGCTCGGTCGCCAGGGAAGACTTGGGGGTAACGTTCTTTTAAATCTTGAACTTTTGCAATTGCGCCCCACCGCAAATAACCGTAGTAAGCATCTGTTAAATAATCTCTAGCAAGACGTTCTTTTTTGCATACAAAGTAAAATTCTGCCGCCAATTCCGCAGCTAGAGCTTCTTCTTGAGAGTAACCATGCTCTCGTGCGTTTTGGATTGCGCGATCGTAATACTCCATTGCTCGATAGTGTTGCCCTAAAACTTTTGCTTTTTCTGCTTCAACCAACTCATACTTATGCAAAAAGTTCATGGGTGCAGCATTCGCTAATTTTTCCATCTGCTGTTGGCGCAACTGGACTATTTGCAAGTACTGATGTTGTTCTTCAACAGTTGTATGAGGATACTGCCCAAGCAAAGCCAGCATATAATAAAAACTATGTTCGGAGACATTTATTGTCCCCATAACACTACCGATATAACGTTCTGCAATCCTGGCATTTTCGATTGCCTGAGCATATTCTTTATATAGATACAGCAGGTTAGTTTTAGCCAGGTACAGGGCAGATAAAGCTGTTTGATTATCAGCTGCAATTAACGTCTTTAAAATTTCTGTTTCGTTAAAGCGATCGCTAACCAATTCAAACTTATGTGTGGAGTTACCTAGTAAATTTGCTACCATTTGCTGCCAGATTTTGGCATAATCAATGCAAACTTGATTGCTCAAACTATTGAGTAATTCTAAACGATGTTCGAGCTTTTGAGCGACGCTTTCTAAGTTTTCACCCGTATAAAACAAAGCAGATGAATAAAAAGCAGCAATATATGAGGCATATTGAACTTTGCCAACTTCCAAACCACTTTGAATTCCCTCTAACATTGGTTCTAATACGGCAGTGAGAGGGTCTTTAAAATGTCTAACATGACCGTTAAAAATTTCGCAAATTTCGGCTTTGAGGTCTTTAGCGTTGTATTGATCGATAAGTCTCAAAGCTAAGAGACAAGATTGATAGCCAGCGTCTATTTCCTCTAGCTGTTCTGCCAAAATTAAACTATAGCAAGCATAGCCATAGGCCGCCATCGCCGAATTGCCATCCTGAATGCACAAATTCACCATCGTGAAGGTAATTGAGGTGAACAACTGAGCATCTGCAAAGTAAGTCGGAGGTCCTGCTGCGACCAGAATTCGCATTGCTGCCAATTTATAATCGTTAGTCATCGGTGGCAAGCTACTTAAACTCTCAATCGTCAAGGAATCTTCATACTGTTTGGTTAAGGCATGAGGAAGCTCTTGACTTAGAGTAATTCCCAGCATTTCTAGTACTTGTAAGATAATAGCGATCGCTTCTTTCAATTTGTTCTGCGAAACGCTATATTGAATTTGAATTTCATATACCTTAACTTTATCTATAATATTTCTAGCATTGCTTAAAACAATATCTACTAAAATCGCCGTTTGTACAAAATTATTATTGAGAAATTCAGCTGAGGTTGCTTCTACATACAGTGTCAATGTTAAATCATAATTTGTCTGCCAACTCGTTTCTGAAAGTAATCCCAATCCTACCTTTAAATACTTTAGCGCCGGGTCATAAGCTGTAGCTCTCTTGGCTTTTTGACCTGCCATCAAATTTAGTGCTGCTAATTCATCTTTATGCTTCTGTAGACTTAATAAGTGAGTACCTATATTTAATTGATTAACAATTTCAAAAATGTTCTGTTCAAGTTCCTCTTCTAGTGTATGCTCAAGTAACAATTCTCCAATTCTCAAATGCGTTTGGCTACGCTCAGTTTTGGCAATAAGTGAATATGCCGCTTGTTGTACGCGATCGTGCAGAAATTTATAAGCGATCGCTGGAGGGCTAGAAACAGTTAAGAGAGAAGTATTTTCACCATCAGATTTCTTACTAAATTTCTCTAGCTCGATAACTAGGGGAATTTTATAGTATTGATTTAATGGCAAAATCAGCCCAACTTGCAACGCTTCCCATAAATCCAATGCCGTCTCTGATAAAGATTTTTCATTGACAATACTAAGCACTTCCAAGGTAAATTTGTCACCAACACAAGCACCTAACTTCAGAACGTTTTGAGTTGCTGGCAATAGCTTTTGAATTCGGCTAACCATTAGTTCAACAACATTATCCGTAATGTCGATATCTAACAGCTTTTCAATGTCCCACTGCCAACAAGCTTGATTAAAATTGAAAAACAGTAACTTATCTTGATAAAGCGATTTGAGTAGTTGCGATAAAAAGAAAGGATTGCCTTGAGTTTTATTAAAGACTAATTCGGCTAGAGAGTGCGTATACTCGCAATACGGTTCGGATAAACATTTTTCACTTTCCTTGTTGTCTGGGTAAAGGGTAAGGGGTAAAAGGGAAAGGATGTATTCAAAACCTTTTCCCTTTTACCCCTTACCCTTTCCCCTTTAACCGAACCGTATTGCGTAGACTCGGAGTGGCGCATCAAAAGTGATGTCTCTTGATTGCTTTGAAATGTATCAGCAACTAACTGGCTAACATCAACCAGATGTAATGGCTGAAGCACAATGTTGTTTATCATTGCCCCCGTTTGCTGAAGTTCAGAGAGCGTCAGCATTAACGAATGAGTCGCACTCACTTCGTTATCTCGGTATGCACCTATCAACAATAGATATTTACTATTTGGATCACTTATCAACAACTGAATTAATTGCAATGATGCTGAATCTGCCCACTGTAAATCGTCCAAAAACAGTACTAACGGATGTTCCAGTTTACAAAACACATAAATGAACTGTCTAAAGACACGGTTAAATCGGTTTTGAGATTCCGATGCTCCCAGTTCTGGTACTGCGGGTTGGGGTTCGATAATTCGCTCGACTTCAGGAATCACATCAATAATCACCTGACCATTAGCACCCAACGCTTTTAACAGTTTTGCCCGCCAAATACTAATCCGTTCGCTACTTTCAGTGAGCAACTGTCGCATTAATTCTTGAAACGCTTGAATCAGAGCAGCATAAGGAATGTTGCGCTTAAACTGGTCAAACTTGCCAAAAATAAAATACCCATAGTGACGTACAATTGGCTTATGAAGTTCATAGATTAAAGATGATTTACCAACCCCAGAGTAGCCGCTTACCAGCATAATTTCTGTTGTGCCTTGACTGATCCGCTCAAAGGCAGCCATCAAAATTTTGACCTCGAATTCACGACCATAAAGTTTTTGCGGAATCAAGAATTGGCTGTATAAATCTAATTGCCCCACTTGAAAGGCTGCAATTTCTCCAGTCCCTTGTAGCAATTTTAAACACATTTCCAAATCTGCTTTCAGTCCTAACGCATTTTGATAACGCTCTTCTGCTGTCTTTGCCAAAAGTTTCATTACAACATCAGAAACTGGCTGGGATATTTCTCCCAAGCCCAGATTTTCGGCAATGATACAAGGAGAAATTGGAGTTCTAGCAATATGGCAATGAACGAGTTCTAGGGGGTCAGTACTTTGAAAGGGCAATTGTCCTGTCAGTATTTCATAGAAAACAATGCCCAGAGAATAGAAATCGCTACGGTAATCAACTAAGCGGTTCATCCGACCTGTTTGCTCAGGCGATATATAAGCAAGCGTATCTTCAAAAATATTCTGATTACTAATTGTTTGCTTTTCTCCATCCAAATAGGTAGCAAGGCTAAAGTCGTCAATTTTAACCTGTCCATTTTGCGGATTGAACAGCACATTAGTAGTTTTTAAATTCTTGTGAGTAACCTTGTATTGATGAAGTTTTACTAGTGTTTCGGCAAGCTGAATCCCAATGTGTAGAAAATCACTCAAATTGAGCATTCTTTGACTCAGATATTTTGGAAGTGGTTTCCCTCCAAAATCTTCCAAAACCATTGCCCAGAACTGATGGCTATCTTCTAATGCATAGCATTTAACAACTCCGGCAATATCTAACGACTGAAGAATTTTATATTCATATTTTAACCGAGCAATATCTTCAAGAGTTGGATACTCTGTTTTAATATATTTTATTAGTACTGGTGTTCTTTCTAGCTGTTTAATTCCACGATAAAGAACCGTAATACTATCTTCTCGAAGTACTTCTTTGTGCTGATAGCCTTCTAGTCGTCTAATCATTATTTCTGTTTAAAAATTAAATATAAATTTATATAAAATCCAAATTATAATCTACAAAAAACTTGGAATTTCACTATCAAATTTGCTGTAAAATTGTTCATGTTTATATTATTTCAACCTGGAAAATTAGCGTATCACATAACACAAGTGTAAGTTAAAACTCAAGTGAGATAGTAAGTAACCAAAGTAACCTTAAACAGCATGTAACTTAAGTAATAACCCGTCATTTGTGCATCTTATCTTACCAAACGAGGAAGAGAGTTCAGTCTCTAGACTGTTGTTTGCTGTATAGTTATATGCTATACCAAAGTTTTTGATAAAATTTGTATGATTTTGACTTTACTTATTTTTAATCTCAAATTCAGTCTCAATGTAACAATATCGCTGATATTAATCTAGTTAAGCTAATCTGCATTTAAGCTGCATAATATAGCAGAGCAGAACGTTAAAAGCAGTTCACCGTAATGAAAGTTGCACAGAAGATGAAAGCTACTCTTCAAAGAAACCAATTTTTCATTCTGTGCAAAAATAAAAAGACTTATTAACGATTTTATCTGAGAATTACTCGGTTCTTTAAAGTTTTACAGTACAGAAGTATCGAGAATTCACCAGACTCTGAAGTTTCAGAATTAGCTCGGCTTCAAAAATAAGCTAATTAATGAAGAAGAGGATATTACAGGACTGTTTACAAGGTTCTAATGATGTTCGAGGAATCCTAACTCGTTCTTCCCAGTTGTATTCCTATCGCCAATGAATCGGGTTGTTTAGGTCACGCTCACCTATAAATTGTGGGCAAAAAGTCATTGAACCATCAAGTAAATTTTTCTTTTCGAGGTATGGGTATAAGCATCCTTGGCTATGAGGTTGTGAGTCTTTAAAGTCGTCTTCTAAGAATTTTTTGGGTGTTTTAGGTAACTCAACTATTACTGATTTTGACTTCGGAAGTAGCGTATGCCTTGAGACTGTTTTAGTCACACAACCACCTCCATGACCAAATCATCCGGCACTTCAAAAATCCCCAACCGCCCAATGTAAGGAATTGGTGTAATCTCGCGTGGATTCTCCAGTTTCCAGTGGTATTGCTCAGGCATTCCCCAGCCAGATGCAACTTGTGAGAACTTGCAATCAACTATTGTGACAATGCCGATGACTTGGCCGCGACGTAGAGAGATTAACTCTGGGATTACTACCCCCATGCTTTGACAAAATTCTTTTGCTAGCTGGTACTCTTTTTTAGTGCAAGTTTTTGCAGCGTGAATCAGAATGTCACCGCGATAATGAATGGGCCAGCCTCGGTTTTCTATATCTTTGAGAGCATAAATTATTGCCCATGCCCAAGGCTGACGGACGGATAGCGCTTTCATGTGGATGCTCCAAAAAATAAATCTAATTATTTAAATTGGAATTCAGATATTTTCGTAGTAATGTAATAGTTAATTTGATTACTATTAGCCTGAAAATGAAAGGAAAGTGCTTTTTAGAAATAAAGGCATTCTCATTCTCATGTTCCTAATGAGGTGTTTAGACATGAGAATGTATGCTAATTCAGGATTTGGATAAAATTTTTAATCTTACCACTTACTATAGCAGTAAAGTTGTTGCGAAGCCCGACTATAAGCAACATACAATAACTTATTACGCATCACATTATCTCGGCAGCCAAAAATATTTGATGTATCAACAAAGCAATTAGTAAATGTTCCCCCTTGAGATTGATGTACAGTAATTGCATAACCGTATTGTAATCGATTCATCAAGCTGCCTTTCACTAATAAATTGTAAGTCTCTAAGAACTCGTAATATTCTCGCCAAGCATAGCTTCTTTGGTTTGCAGTTAGCTGAAATATTTCTTTCTTGGCATTATTTACTGCATATTTAATTAAATCCCAAGAATCAGGGTGAATTATTGATAGGGATGCTTCTTTACCCAGGTCATTCTTGATTTCAATCCGATAAGTTTTAAACGGACTATGCACTAGATGATGTCTACTGCCAGAGTATTCTTTAAAATCTCTTACTTCGCATTCAGCACAGGAATGCATAAAAATTTCTTTTTGCTCCCCAGAGTCGGCATTTAAAAAAATAGGTTCTTTCGCAAAGAGAATTTCTCCAATCTCTATTGGTTCAGCACCCGGATAAAGTGCAGCTCGAATTTGCTGATTCAGATTGTTAACTTGATTATTAGTCCACGCCAAAATCTTGGCTGAGGAGCGAGAAAACTTATAAGCATCGATAGCTGCTGCTATCCAAGTATCAAATTGCATTTTCTCTATATTTCCCTCACTCTGTAATCGTGGTGGAAATTGAGAATTTAAATTTTGGCGGAGTGCAGTTACATAAGTAGCGATTGCCCCCTCGTACCTCATGACTTGTGTTAATTCCATTCCCAAAGGCAACTGGAAGATCGGCGAAGAATCAACATTATCTTCAATCGGTGGCAATTGTGCTGGATCTCCCATAAAAATAGTAGGAGTCCGCGAAGGAATTAACTTAAAAAGTTCTTGCCCTAACATGGAAGCTTCATCAACTATTACTAAGTCAAATTCGTGATAATAAGGCTCTCTAGAGTAAGTATTTGGTTTGAGTCGTTGCTTTCCATTTTCATCATATTCTCCTCCAGGCATAACATGAAGTAAGCTGTGGAGAGTTGAGATATGTACAGTAAGACCTGCCTCTTGAGCCATTGCGTCCAATACATGTCTTGCTTTATGCGTTGGAGCGCACAAAGCAACTCTTAAACCAACATTTTTATTTTTATCTAAGTCTCGTGTTTTGAAGCAATCCTGAAACGATTGAATTACTCGCTGTACTAAAAACGTTTTTCCTGTACCTGCATAACCGCGCAAGACAAATGGCATATCAGGGTTAGAACCATACCAGTCATGGATTAAATCAAACGCTTGCATCTGATCTAAAGATAATCCTTCCCGATGCTTACTTTTGCTCCAGCCAAAGTTAATAATTGTTACCGATTTCAATGTACTTATCTCCTAAAATTAATTCTTTCATGTAACAGATTTTACTCAAAAAAGTGACAACTTGTTGAATCTCCAAGTTGATGAGTTCAAGATTTTTTATTGTTCAGCTATATGTTCAATGCTGAGATTTAGCTAAATTATTAAACTGTCCAGATCGTTCATTAAATAGGAGATTAACAGTTGTTTCACTGCTAAAGCGCCTCTTAAGAACTGAAATTTCAAAAATCTCTTTCTGTGTAGATTAATTGTCGTAAGTAAAATATTCACGACACAACCCTAAATCACAGCAGCTTCTTGTTCAAATCCTCCAAATTCTCGAAAATCAGCTTTTGTCGGACGTTTTTCGGAGCGAGAATCAACTTCTCTTTTTAACTGTGCTAAACCCAAGACAGCACAATTGAATTGTTTAGCGATCGCCCTAAGTTGTTTCAAGATGGAGTCGATTTCTTGTACGCGGTTTTCACCATCCCGCTTTTCTCTTGGTTCAATCAACTGCACATAGTCCATAATTACCAAGTCGAAACTGAAGCAATTCCTCCTGACCTACACCGCCATCAACCAATCGCACACCACAGACCTACACTCGTCTGCAAAGTTAACCCAAACCTGCCACTGGTTCAGATACCCATTCCAGTAAGGCTCACCATCAGCAACGCCAACAGCCTCACCAACCTGGGAAACCAGCTGTTGATAGAACTGTTCAACACTGTCGAGTCCTTGGCGCATTTTCAGGTTCAGCCCCTTCCATCCTTGGACAGTCGGACTTTCTACTGGCGTGAATGTTTGAGGAATATCCTGGGATTGGGTGTCAATGACTGGTGTAGTTGTACTTATATTATTGCTGACTGACACCGAATCACAGTTTGACGCTTCATCCCGATTTAACCACTGCTCAAAAATCGAATCGCGCTCGTCATCGGGTGGAACAAACCGATAGACACACTCCCGATTTTCACGCTTACCTAATCGACCAATATAGTCTAACTTCAAATCAATCTTGGCAAGTAACTTCTGTACGATCGCTATAGAAGTAAGTTTTTCTGAGATAGTAACGTTCAAGTAATTCTTGATAACGTGCCGATGCGTTACAGCCAGTGCCTTAAACTCCACCATCTTCTCGTCGCTGCCACGTAGCTGAACGTCTGGTGTAAGAAATTGCAATAGATTCAGGCTTTCGAGCAAAAGTACCGCAGGTAATAACTGCCCCTTGTTAAAATCTGGTTTCCAAACCGAATTCTCCCCAGCTTCTAACTGTGCCTTAGCCCGTTTAGTATCACGGTTCGTCAGAAACTCTCGCCCCAGCGTCAAATAGTAGTGCATTCTCAGTTGAGGATACCACCCGTCATCATCCTTCTCGACCAAATCAGGGGTAACATCAATTTCATAACGACGGGACAATTCAGCCTTGCGCTGCTGGTGTCGTTCAGTTTTCGTTTTCGCCCTTTTATCTTGCAGTTTTTTCAGTTCAGTCTGTGAGAGTTCATCAGAATTAGCGATCGCCTGACACTCAGCAGCATACAATTCAACAGATGCCGCCTTAACCGACTCGATTACAGCCCCACTCTCATCATCATCAACATCGTCGACATCAATAATAGTGTAGCCATCTTCGACCAAACCCACAAGCACAGACTCTCGATAGCGCCGCATCTCTACGTTAATCACAGAACCACGCTTACCCCAAGTCTGCAATGACTCCGGCTGAAAGTTTTGGTCAACAAAGCTGTAATCATCATTATCCGCCGCCGACAACAGCGCGATGTTCGCTTGTGTTGCGACGTGTTGACTTCTGAGCAATCCTCCTATCGTTGTGGAACCATTGCCTACAACCGACATCCCCCATTCTCTCACCCAAATGTGGCGGTCAACTGTTTCCCTAACCCTTGCCAACATCTGCCGCACAGAGTTAACCGGCTGCACACCCTGAAAAATTCCCCATACACCATCAAAATGTCCTCTAATGTCGATGGATACCCCAGTTTCAAGACTGGGAGATGCGATAACCAAATCATACTGGGTGAGAATTTCGTTCAGGTGAGCGATGCAACCGAAAGCTGCATGAGATGGATCAGCAACGGATTCGCTGTCTATTCTCAGTATCCGCAGGTGAGGGTATTTGCGGCGAAAACGTTCTTCAAGCGCCTGAGTTCCCCACTTAGACTTAGCCTTTTGAGCAGAACAACACAGTAGATGATGCCCTCCTTTAGAAATCGCTTTGTCCAATGCAGCGATGAGATTCTTCGGGTTACTGCCAGAGTAGTTGTAACAGTTGCCGGCTACGTGCCGATAATTGTTGACGATGACGAACGGGTTAACTCGATACTCACCAGCAAGCGATAAAACATACTTCACATCAGTATCGGACACATCAGCGCTTGATAGGTAAATCTTTCCCTGACTGCTGCCTAAAACATTCTGTACCAGTTGTTTGAGATTTTTGAGAACAGATACCCGACGTTTTTGCACTTCCGTACCAGAATTGAGAAGATGCCAGAATACTTGGTCACATTCATCAATAATAATGACATCATTCGCCCAATCATTAGGATTGAATCGCGCCTGACTTTCCTGATGCAGTGAATCCACACACACCCCATATCCCAACAATGTGCCTGTTTCATTTGTGCGGACTTCAGTAACATAGTTAACTCCAAAGCGATTACACAACGCCTCACCCAGTTGGATACGGTGGGTGATAATTAATACCCGTCTCTCTTGGTCGTGTGCTTTTGCCACTTCAGTTGCCAGCCATTCGGTTTTACCCGTTCCCTTTGGAGCCTTGAGGATAATCAGCTTTTCACCTTCGGGTACGAGAAGCTGGCCCAAGAATCTTTGGTTGAGTGCGATCGCTGGCGGGTAAGTCAGTAGGGTAAACAACTTAATCTCCCACAACTCCAGTGCAACGGCTGTATTGTAGAGTGCGTCAAATGCTGGCTGACCCTTGGCGACAATAAAATCATCAACCCCTTTCTCTGCACCTAACGGTAAATCAATCACTCGCAACGAACAACCTTCATTTACCAGCAGTCGTCCCATGCGGCTGATAGCAGTTCTTACCCGTTGAACTGTCTCAGGTTTGTTGTCCTGGTCAAAGCAAATATTAACCTGTCTCCCCTGTGTTGCGAAATGTTTCAAGTCGGGGATGAGGTATGGTTTACCAATAGCGTTACCGTACTCATCTTGGGGTGTGCGGTATCCAGCGTTTACTCCCGGAATTGCGATCGCAGCATAACCCGCAGTCAATAATGCCCCCGCTTTCTTGACACCTTCGACAATTGTGACTGGTACGTTGTGCCTCCAAACCCAGCGCCAGAAACCGCCAGGGTGCTGCAAGTCTTCTTCAGTAATGGGAATACCGCTACGATTGGAGACTTTCACCCAAATGCGATTCGGTACTAAGAGGAAGAAAGCGCGTGTCTCTTCTCTGAATGGGTGTTCGTACTTGATGAACTTGTGGATCTTCTGGCGGTCGCGTCTGGGGTGGTCGGGTTTGAAACAGCCCCACATCATCAGCACGTAGTTGTTGAGCGGGTCAACGCCATTGCACCACCAGCCGCCTAGTTCAATGTGCTGGTATTTCTTTAAATCGCGATCGCGTAATCGTCCATCATTGCGACGGGAGATTTTGGGACTGTAGAGCAAGTATTCGTAGGGTAAAGTCCCAGACAGCGATCGCACATTCAAGTGGAAGATTTCTTCGTCAACGCCACTGTTGAGCCATTCAGTTAAATGCTGGTTTTCTAAACTAATTGTAGTCATGTTTCCTCCAGAAATAGACGCATGGAAATGAAGCGGCATTGCACCCATGCCGCCAGTTCAACTTTTTGCGATACTTTTGCTGGCTATGAAGTCGTCATTAAGCCAGCTACAGCGTTATCTCCCGCCTCCGGTGTGCGGTCGAAATGTGAGATTAATTCGGGTGCTAACCACTTTGTTGGTCTTAGGAACCTGATGCAGATGTGTAGACTGGCAACCTGGGTGCATCACAAGTAAGCTGCCGTGTTCCAGCCAGAAGTCAGTAGGTCTGCCATTCCTCGGTTTGATTTGGAATTTGCGACATGACCCTAGGCTGACTGATGCGATTGCAGGGTTGAATCCCATCGATGCTTCGTTGTCAGCGTGCCAACCAATCGAATCCTGTCCACTACGGTATTGATTTCCGATGACAATGCGGAATTTGTAACCAGTCAATGCAGTGATCTGATCGCGCAAGCTAGACAGAGCTTCTGTCCACCATATTGGTTTCAAAAACACGCTATTCGAGTAAAGATAATCACATCCAGCATCACCGTAAATACATTCAAGGCGAGGAACAGGCAGAGTTTTACCCGCAATTCTGATTTGATTTTGCTGCCACTCCAGTTTCAAACAGTGTTGGTAGAGTTCGTTTGCTTGTTCAATACTCAAGAAATCGGGGTAGTAGGTGACTGGTAAAACTGGGACTGATTCCGTAAATAAATTGAGTTGTTGCATGATAGTTATCTCAAATTTTGAGACTGCTATTAGTTCTGTTCAGCTTTAAAAACCTCAACCAAAATACTTTCTGGATACAAACCGACTTTTCCAAAACGTGGGTCATGAATGCGTTCTATTTCTATTCCTTGTTTCCGACACAATGCGCTTGCCTTTCGACCCTTAGCACCCGCTTCTTTTACAGATATTTCTAAACCTTGAAGATTAGCGAAACCAACAACACTATATTTGTGACCGCATGGTGTATTCACCCTATCTTGTTCAACTTCAACTGCTTTGAGTCTCGCCAAGATTTGAGTTTGTTGCTGTTGTTGTTCTAAAAAACGCTGCTCTTGTTCTGCAAGTTGTTGTGCGATCGCTGCGAGTAACTGTATTTGTGTCATGGCTTTTAACTGGGTTTGGGTTTCAGCCTCTCGCGTTTTCACAACAAAATAACTTTGTGCTGCTGCTATCTCTTGTTTTCGTGGATCGCCATTCATTGCGGTTAAATATCCGCCATAACGAGATAGTTTGTAATCTTGTCCTGGTCGCCCCTGACTTTTCAGGGTTGACCCTGAAAAGTGCATCTCTACGTCATTTCCCGTATTTTTACAAGCAAAAGTTGCTCTTTCAATTACGGGTTTAAACTCATTCCAGCGAGAATAACCCAGTAATGGCATTAACTCTCTAGCAGTCCAATATTCTTGTCCTTGTTCATCGAACTGACGGATGCCATCGAAAGGACTACTGTTATTTAGTTGATGGAGATTTTCATTCTTAGTCATGACATACCTTTTGTTTCATGGTGGTAGAAGTAATTGCTGACTTTGATTAACAGGTGATACTTTTTTCGGTGAAGCCAACAAATTATCGCCAGAGTGCTAAACAAATCAGACATTCACCCGCACCAAACTTTTCTCACCAACTAATGAAAAACGATTCGATATAGTTGGTGTCTTAATTAGCGTTGGTGACATCAATTCAACAATGTAAAACCAAGAATTATGCACCAGCGCAATCCCCAGAATCAGCCGTTGTTTTGTTCCTTTATCGTGAGAACAGAGGATCACTCTTTCACCCAGAACGAAAGCAGGTTTTTGCACGTTGAGGGCTTCTAATTCTCCAGTTCCAATGATTTGGTTTTGTGTAGCGTGGAGTATTTCTTTACCGCAATCAATTGAATAAATCCAACATTCGTGTTTCCATTGCATACCGCAGCAGTAACCGAACGTTCTTGTTGTGCGTAGGAAAACTCTCTCTAGTAAATTAACTGCAATCGGTGGAATTGTTCCGCGCCAAGGTGGAGAAAGATACCAGCTTGTTTGAAGTGCGTTAATGTGGTCAATCATACTTTTCTTCCTAATAGGTAATTAATCGCTTCAACATCAAGAGCGGCAATGCGTTTTTTAATTGATTGTGGTGGATTTTCAAAAAACTGCTTAAGATGCCATCTCCGAATTCGGTAATGTCTAGCAGAGCGTTTTGTCGCTTTGAGCCATCCTCTTTTTACCCACCTTGTGACAGTTGAGAAATTCAATTGAAGAACTTGAGCAATTTCTTTACAAGAATAGTTATCGAGAGTGGGGCGTGCGGAATAACCTAAGCTATTTAACTTCAGGTAAATTGCAACTGGTGTGCGATAGAATCCTCGCCTTTTTAAGCTTGAGGCTATTTGCTTGATTGTATAGACTTCAGCTTTCACCTCAATAATTGCGAGTTCTTCATCAGTCCATTTGATACTCATAATCTCACCTACCCTATTGATGCAGATTTAGCATCAGATTGTCCTTGTACAATCCGAGCGCTCATAGATTCAAAGTCAACTTGAAAGATGTTCATATCTGTGGATATTGCCCCAGTGTTGTAGCGGTCTACGATGTGCTGCTTAATTGCGGATTGACTCAGCCCATCAGGGATATCGATGTGCGCTTCGCTGGTGATTTTTTCTACTACTGTGACAATGACTTTCATGGCTTTTATTCCCATCTGATTAATTCAGGATTCAGAAATAAAACTTCTTCTGAATCCTGACTTTCGATTTACACTGCTCCAGTTTTTACCGCTTGCAACTGTTGCATCCATGCGTTGATTGCCGTTAATTCATCAGCACCGTTAGCAACAGCATCAACAACCTGAATTTGATACGAAGATTCAGCATGATTGGGGTATTCACACTTGCCTGCTGCCCAAGCCAAACACATGGTTTTGATTAGTTCATTAATCTGGTTAATATCAAGTAAACTTGGGCGGTCAACATCCTAAAATTGCAACCACTCTTTGACTAAATCAAGTGGATAATCAAGCAAGGTGCGAATATTTTTAACTCGCAAATCCTGTGGGTGTACTGGTTGAGGAACTACGCTGAGTTTTGGTGTGGATGGAATAGTTGAGGATGTGCCACCTAATAAAATTTGAATGTCACGAATGATAGTTGCAGAATCAACATTTTTGTTCCATTCTCTTTCAATCCTGCTTTTAGTTACTGCGTCGTAAAGATTGCAGAAAACTGTATTTTTTTCACCAGCAGTAGCAGCAATAATCAGTGGCTTAGAAAAATCTTGTACACCTGATGCAGCTAGAAGAAAGCTTTTGGCAAAGTTTGTTTCAACACCAGTTCTTATGACATAAGCTTCATCAGCGCTCACGACAATATCCAGCTTCAGATTGTCCTTGCCTTTGAATTCTTTAGTGGTCAATCGCAGTTCTGATAAGTACCCAATTAATGCTCTTTGGGGAACTGGGATGGTTTTATCCCTGTCAATATCGTAGTTATACCACAGGTAAGATTCTCCACCTAACTCAGCATTTTTGACATATAAATAGATGGGTTCAGGAGGGTTGCATAAACCTAGTTTAATTTCAGTAACCATATTTTGTTGGCATGTGTGATAATTAGTGGTTTGTAACGTAAACTTTCAGTGCTTTACGATTGCTTGAAGAAAAGCTGATATTCAAGCAATCGCTTTTTTACTAAACAGAAAGTTATCGATTCCGCTCTAACTCCCATTGCAGATAAGTCAAAGCAGTTTGAGCATCGGCAATATTTAAATCTGGCTGATACCCTGCTGACAAGAGTTGTTTATAATCCGGGTGCGTAGCAATCTGGGATATCAGATTTTGGGCTTGCTCAAGTAATTGGCAGAGATGGGGATTAGACATTTCAATACCGAGCCTTGAACATAAATCCTCTGCCTTTACACCGAATGTTCCTGGCTCAATCTCCGTTTCCAATTCTTCAAGTAGAGATTGAAAGTTTGGGTGTTCATCGTTGATTTCAATCTCAATCAAATCTGCACTCTCTGTGACGACATTTGCCCAATTGGGTAGAGTCTGTGGAATAGTTTTAGCGTAAAGTTTCATGATTGTGTCCTCTGGGATTAATAACCTAAAAATCCTTGGTAATCTCCAACAAAAAGCCGCGTCCAGTGTTCTGTACTTGCACCAGTTTTTTATCCAACAGTGTTTGAATCACTGAATCGGAGAATTGGAATTGCAAACGGTGCAGAGGAACACAACCGCCACAAAGCCGAATCGAACGCAGCAAATGATTGGCTCTACGGTCAAAACTGTTTGTAGAATTAGCCATTGTTTGCACCCTTAGTTAATACGGTTAACTGCCGATTGAGAATGCTTATCTGCTGTTGATAAAAGTCAATCTCTGCGGTAATTTGCTGGAATAATTCTTCTGGCGTAAGCGGTTGGATTTGATCCTCTTTCAAGTACGATATTTCATCAGAATTCTTGTTAGGCATCAGCACATAGCGCCAACCATCATCAAATTGTTCAGCCAACTCTGTACCAGATGGGTAGTAGTAAAGTCCTAGAATTGTGCCTTGTTGTGTACGCTGTTCTAAAGCAAAGCGAGGGTAGCCCCAGTGTTGGGGGATTGAGATTGTGGGTCGCATTGATTTAATGGGGATTGGTGAATAAATAATTAGGGAAAGGGGGAAAGGGGGAAAGGGCAAAGGGGAAGGGAATGAAGAAATTTACCTTTCCCCCTTACCCTTTAACCTTTTCCCAAGCGAAGCTCAAGACTTACGCTGTGACTAACTCCGCTCTCTCCAGCAGCCGTTGCAATCTATCGCCAGTTAGCTGTTCTAACGGTTGGTCTAAAAAATATTCATCAAAAATGGATTTACCACCATTAGACACGTTCACCATCGATAGCGATTGCACTACATCCATTGCAGAATCACAGGCTATGCGCTGGGTTTTGTCTGTGGCGCGTGTTAACCACCAGTTACTGTCAGTTTGCTCTACTTCGCCTAGTTTTACGTTGTTGTGATAAATGCCGTCGTCGAGGATTTCAAAGCCGTATTTCTCGCATTCTTTGAAAATCTGCGCCATAACTTCGTTACCAGTAGTGCAAGGCGTTGCGAGTTGTTCCTGCACAGGTAATGAGCCATCTTTGTAGTGAGTGCAGATGAAGCGATCGCAACGCATTAGAGTGTTGGCACGAAATACTTCTTTACCGTTGACTATTACTACCCAGCGTTGGGTTAGGTGGTTGTCGTCATGGCTGATGCTGGCTATCAGTTCATCACCAGCATAATATTCGTAATCAGAAAACGAGATTTCGATTATTCTGAGGGGTTCGGGAGCTACGGCTTGTGCTTGGTCAGCGATGTAGTTGTCGAGTTCGGTTTGGGCGAGGGCTTGGTTGTCGGGGGCAGCAGGGGCGAGTTTCTGAATCTTGCTTGCCTGATATTTAGCGATCGCAGTGATCCAAGAATCCTTACAGCGTTTGTCGCTTACTTCGACTGTGCAGCCGATTTCGCTGTAGATTTGCTTGAGTCGGGCAATGGATTTCAGTTGCAGCTGTTGTTGGCTGTAGATGTTGTAAGTCATAATAAATCAGTTCCTAACGGGACAGAAAGCGCTTCAGATTGACCGTCGGTAGCGCTTTCTTTATTCACATGGTAGCACTACTTTAATGCTACTGCAACATCTTTTTGCGTTAAAGTAGCGTTACCCTCGTGCTACAATGGAGGAAGTATAGTTTTGGAGTAGTGCTATGGTGTTGTCGGTGGTTACAGCCAAAAAGCGAATATCGCTTTATTTGGACGAAGCATTAAAGTCTGACTTAGAACGGCTAGCTAAGATTAGGAAGCGTTCTCTGTCAAATTTAATAGAAGTCCTTTGCGAAGAAGAGTTGGAGCGTGCCAGGAATAATGGAGAGTTAAAGGATGCTTGACCTCAAGCCATTAACTTCCACGCTATTTTCAGTGACTCTACAGAAGCGATCGCTTAGGGGTTCAGTTGAGGTTCTGGCGGTAGAAGCTGAAATTAGCCGCTCTTAAGCGTTTGTAGCCCTGACTACAGCCATAATGAGAGTGAGCCAGTCTGAGCAAATACCCTTAATAAGGGTGAAATCATGGCTAAACCATCCTCAAAGCCCAAAAAATCCACCTTCTCTTCATCTACTGACAGCACATCACCAGATAATCTTGCTCAAGAAGAAGACCCAGCTACAGCAACAATTACCGTTACTGCCGTCGAAGTTTCAGAATTAACCGAGCAGGAAATTAGTGATCGCTTGCATTTAGAACGCAAGGTGGAACGTGCATTTTTTGAGGCAGGCAAGGCATTGGCTCAGTTGCGCGATCGGAGGTTATACAGATCCACTCATCGCACATTTGAGGAGTATTGTAGTGATAGATTTGGATACACCCATCGCCGAGTCAATTATCTAATAGCTGGTTCTGTAGTATTTGACAACATAGTGGCGGGAACAAATTGTTCCCAAACTGGGGAAGTGGATGAAACGGGAACAAATTGTTCCCAAAATGGGGAAGCGGATGAAACGGGAACAAATTGTTCCCAAAACGAGGAAGTAGACAAAACTCGACTTAACCCCTCACGAATCCTGCCGACTAACGAAGGACAAGTGCGCCCTCTCGCACCCCTAGAACCCCAGCAGCAGGTTAAAGTTTGGCAACGGGCAGTACAGGAGGCTGGCGGTAAAGTTCCCAGTGCCAGGATCGTAACTGATGTGGTGCAGAAAATTATGGAACGTACCAGAATACCCAATACCTACCAGTTGGGCGAAGTATGCCAAATACTAGCAAAAGACAACCCCGAACTCAGAGGCAAGGGCGGGTGCTGGGGCATAGTTAACCATGTGGGCGAATTCAGCTGTACTGTCAAAACCTGGGATGGGGAGTACACGGTTGGGTTGCAGTACCTGAAGTCCTACAATTATTTGCCTGCCGAGTGTCAGCAGGTGCGGGAGATATGCGATCGCATTAATCGGGTGTATTCGAGTGGGCTGGAGGAGTCAGTGCAGAGGTTTTTGGAGTCGTTGGGGAAGCTGAAGCGGGCTTATTTGACGGCTTTAGAAGAGAAATTATTGAAGGTTCTGGAGTCAGAAATTAGAGATTAATGCAACAAAGAAGCAATGCCACAATGCTGTAAGTGATTCTACAAAATAAAATTTTTCAGTGATGGCATTAACAGACTACGTAATCATGAGAACTTAGAAGATGCCCCAAGTGCTTCAGTACAGCACTTGGGAGATGGTAACAAGTTAAGGTTGTGAGGCAGTTGTCAAATGTTAAACCTTTCCCCCAAAATGATATATCTGGAAATATCCCAAAGATTCTTGCCATTGTGCCTTCAATTTGATGCATGATATTGACGCATCAAATGTGTATTCTCCTGTATCTTGATTCATCTTCACTTCTATTGTTGGATATCTATTATTTGTGTCAAATTCATATTGAAACAATTGAGTAATGTCTGTTTTCGCCTCCTTTTCTAATGCATTTTTTATTTCTTCCTTTGCTTCCTCATCAGTAATTGCGATGATTGTGATAATAGGGTATCCTCGATTACCTGCAATTTCTACGGCCGACTCCTTTGAAAAATTATCTGGAACATGATCCAATACAAATTTTTCTTTCATTGCAATACCACCCGTGGCAGGTGGTGCATATTGTCCGTCTCCCAGTTTCCTTTGTAGTACGCAAGAATTACTAGATTGCGATACTATTTCTTTCTCTTTTTTCGTTGTACTCGCTGTTATTTCATCCCCGCGACTCTGTTGCACCACATGAGTCAACTCATGCGCCAACAACTCCTGCCCTCCTCGACTCTCTGGCTCATACGCCCCCTGCCGAAAGAACACATCCTGCCCCGTGGTAAACGCCTTCGCCTGAATCGACTGATTCAACTGATTAGCCTGAGTATCAATGTGAACTTTCACCCTACTGAAATCTGCCCCAAAAGCCTGTTCCATTGGTTCCCTAATACTTTTAGCTAGTGGCTGTCCGCTCACCTGTGCCTGCTGTATACCTGTTTCTAAATCAGGTAATGCACTTACGCCACCGACATACACACGACGCTGCACCATCGGTTTCATTTGCAATTCCGCTTCCTCTTCAGGTAGAGGCTCGCGTTGAACACTGCCCTCCGGCTTCATTTGCACTTCCTCTTCTTCTTCGGGCAATGCTTCACGCTGTATGTCATGCTCTGGTTTCATTTGCAGTTCGTCTTCTTTCTCTGGCAACGACTCACGCTGAAGTTTTTTGCTCTGTGGTTCATGAATCCTTTGGACTACCTGACGCGCAGTTTCGTCTGCCTCTTGCTCATACTTATCTCCAGGCTCTCCAATGGTAAGTTTTGCTTGTATTGGTGTATCTGGTCTTCTCAGTGGAATTTTGGCAATATTATGACCAAATCGGGTTGCGTGTTCGAGTCGAGAATTCAATAATCCGTTCATCTTGGCTTGTAATACAGTTAGGCGCTCCTGTCCTTCGGACGTAATCGAGCCAGACTTAGCTTGTATGGAAAGTCCAGTTGCTTCCATCTGCTGTTCTGCAAAGCCTTCATTCTCTATATCAGTTGGTGTTTTAGCTGCAACTGATGCTTTTTGGATTTCGCTACCATAAGGTCTATGCGCTAATTGTGGGGATGAATTTAGCGCTGAGGAATTGGAATAGGTAGATGAGTCAGTCTTTGAAGATTTTGTTTTGTGCATTGTTTTTACAAGTTCAATGATTTACGTCAACTTGACATCAATCAGAGATGTCAGGAAAATCTTAAATATTGTGTTGTGAAAATCTAGGTACTTATGATTACGAAATTCCAAAAACCAACCATTCATTGGATCAAAACAGTCACGAAATTCTGTCATAACAGGATTTTATAACTGTCTTTACATTCTTTAAAAACAGACAATTGAGCTATTTGATTTTTGTCCAACAACCAGATTTCAAGATTTCCTCCAGCTTTTATGCAATATTTCTATTTTGGTTACAGTCCTTAACGACTTTGATTGGAATATGCATAAGACAAGAACTTTCAAGAACTTTATAAAAAAGAATATATCTATAATATTTTAAAAGATATTTGCTTGATATTAAAAGATTTTTATCTATCTGGTGGTAGAGATTACTATTCAGTAACGTAAAGTTCTATTAAAACATAAAATTATATTAATAATAAAGTTATTACACTATACAAATGAACATTTTTATGTATTAAGTCAAATAGCTCGTTTCAACTTTTTACAAATCATGCTTTGTTTGCGATGCCTGCGGCGAGCTACACCTACGCATTAGTCGAGTGTATTCGGGTGTGTGTGTTGGAGGAGTCGGTGCAGAAGTTTTTAGAGTCGCTGGGGAAGCTAAACCGCACTTATTTAACTAATTTAGAAGAAAAAGTGTTGAGTTTTCTGGAGTCGGAAATCCTAGTATATAGAATGGAACAAAGAAACAATGCTGTGAGTGAATTGTGGTATTAAATTAATATAATCTTGCTGTGGTTTAATATTTCTGCTCCCGGTTGTTTGTAGAAAGTAGTAATTTATGACAGGAACGCAACAACAAGAAATAATGGATTTACGGGCATTGAATTTAACACCCAAACAAATAGCCCGAAAATTGGGTATTAAAGTGTCAGATGTCAATGCAGCGATTCAAAATCAAGCACAGCAAACCACATTAGATAGATTGACAAAAGGAGAGCTAGACCCTGTATATCAGTGTTTAGCAAGCG
>NZ_JADEXU010000376.1 GCF_015206895.1 Nostoc sp. LEGE 12450
TCCCTAATTAGTAATCGTCCCAGTGAGAGGTGAACTAGGACTGGCGTAATCTTTAATCGGCATCCTGCCAGCAAGGTATGCTAGGCGACCGGCGACTGTTGCTAAATTCATGGCACGAGCCATCGCTGCTGAGTTGGAAGAAAGAGCGATCGCACTATTAATCAATAAAGCATCTGCTCCCAATTCCATTGCTTGGGCGGCTTCTGAGGGTGAACCAATACCAGCATCTACCACCACTGGCACATTCGCATTTTCGATGATGATTTGGATGTTGGCGGTTGTTTTTAGCCCTTGTCCAGAACCAATGGGCGATGCCAAAGGCATTACCGTCGCACAGCCTACTTCTTCTAAACGCTTGGCTAACATGGGGTCAGCATTAATATAGGGCAATACTGCAAAACCTTCTTTAACTAGTTGTTCTGCGGCTTGCAGCGTCCCAATTGGATCTGGGAGTAAATACTTAAGATCAGGTATTACTTCTAACTTGACAAAGTTATTATCTTCCTGCCCTAACAATTTCGCCATTTCTCGCCCCAACCGCGCCACCCGAATTGCCTCTTCAGCAGTTTGGCAACCTGCGGTATTGGGCAACATCCAAATTTTTGTCCAATCCAAAGCTTCGGCTAAACCTTCATGTCCGGGGGCTTTGGTTTGTACCCGTCGTACAGCCACGGTGACAATCTGGCAATCACTGGCGGCAACGCTTTGCTGCATTTCTTCGATGCTGCGATACTTACCAGTTCCCGTCATCAAGCGAGATTGGAAGGTTTTGCCAGCAATAATTAGCGGCGAGTCTTGAACTGGGAGGGAGGATATAGCAGGACGATTCCCGTTGGAGAAGTTGGCAGAGTGAGTCAGCATTGGAGTGGGGGTAGATGGCTGAGATTGGAAGCGCGAATAGTGAAAATCAGCAAGTAGAGGATCGGACTTTTGTTCTAATATTAAATCGGCAATCAATGCGGCTGTTACAGGTGTAAGTAGAATCCCGTTACGGTAATGACCTGTAGCAAGGGTTAAATTTTGACAGTGGCTAGTACCAAGGATGGGTAACTCATCGGGGGTGGCTGGGCGAAATCCCCACCAGAACTCTTGGATGGGATAATACTTTAATTGGGGATACAGCCGGATGGCAGCTTGTAATAATTTTTGAATGCCGTCTGGGGTATTGTTGGGGGTGAAACCAACGTCTTCACTTGTTGCCCCAATAATCAGGCGATCGCGTCTTGGTACGATGTAAGTATTCTGCCCAAATAAAATCCGCTTTAAGGGCAATTCCGGCGCAAATTCTGGTATCCGTACACTCAGCATTTGTCCTTTTCTGGGTAGCACGGGTAGCGGCAATAACTCATTTGACCAAGCACCTGAAGCTAAAACATAGTGCGCGGCGCGAATTATCCCAACATTGGTTTGCACGCCAACCACTTGTCCTTGCTGCTGTAAAAATGCTTCTACTGTAATACCGTCTTTGAGTTCAACACCAACACACTCAGCCGCCGTCCGCAATACTTGAGCTAAAGCTTTATTATCAACTTGTGCATCTTCAGGATACCACCAGCCACCAACTACCTCTGCTCCCAATCCTGGCTGATATTGATGAATTGCCTCTTTATTTAACCAGTAGGCGGGGGAAGAGGCAGGGGGGCAGTGGGAAGGGTGCAGAGGAGAGAAATTTTCCCCTTTCCCCCTGCTCCCTGCTCCCTGCTCCCTGCTCCCCTGCCCCCCCGCCTCTTCAAAGAC